>JANYAA010000258.1 GCA_025355255.1 Chloroflexota bacterium
CGCACAACATCTACGAGTGGACGCACCCGCACCTCGCCAAGTACGCGATGGCCGCCGGGATAGAGCTGTTCGCCGGTCACGACGTGGCGGCGAGCTCCGATCTGGGCGTACCGGTGCGCGACGCGGCCATCGAGCCCCGGCGCTCGGACGCCGCCAGCGCGTCTGCCCGCAACGGGGATCGCGTCTGGGTGGTCACCGGTGCAGAGCTGATTGCGTACGACCTCGAGACGCGCAACCTCGTGGGTCGCTGGGCGATCCCCGGCGCCTCCACGGTCAGCGTGGACCCGACGGGGACGTCGGTCTTCGTGGGCACCGACGGCGACAAGCTGCTGGTTGTCGATACCCAGGCGATGGACCTCGTCCGCCGAGGCGGCGGTGACCTCCCGCAGCCCGCCGACGTGGGGACGCTTGCCTCGCCAGCGGTCCAGCTGCTCGCTTGGGAGCAGGGCGCCCGCCTCGCCGCCCGTCTGACCGATGGCTCACTCGCCCTGGTGGACATCACCGATGGCGCCGCAACCTACGGGACCACCATCGCGACGCTGCACCTCGACGGGGCCGAGGACATGGCGATTGGCGGTGACGGCGACGCGCTCACGGCGACGCCCGCCGACGTGACCGATGCCGCAGCGGCCGCCTCTGCGTTGGCGGCGATCACCGCCGGCGACGCGGCAACCTACCAGAAGGTGCTGGCGGCAACAGACTCGCCGTCCGTGCTGCTCAACGTGACGCTCACCGCGGACTTGCGCCCGAAGATCCAGGCCGCCCTCGACGCCGGGAAGCTGAAGGGCATCACCATCACCAAGACGCCGACGCTTGCCGTCGCGGACGCCGCAGGCCTTGACCTTGTCACTGGCGAGGGCTCCATCGCCTCGAGCGTGGGAATCGCCGGCGGCGCCGCCGGGCTCACGCTTGTCACGGGCCTCGCGTCGGGCAACCAGCTCTACGCCACCACCACGGACCAGACGACGGGCAAGCCGCAGATCAGCATCGTGGCCACCTCCGGTGACCAGGCGAAGACTGGTCCATCGGTCTCCGGCACCTTCGAGCTCCCGGCCGCCGGCACGAAGGTCATCTTTGACGAGGCATCGCAGCTGGTGGGCGTGTTGGGCACTACGCCGGACGGCTCCAGCCCAACGCTCTACATCGTGGAGCCGCACGGCAACGCGGTCTTCGCGGACCACAGGCTCCCCTCCACGCCGGTGGCGCTGGTGCTGGACCACGACAGCGACTACCCGTCATCCACGCGCGGCCAGGTGCTCGCGTTTGGGTCGGGCGGGTCGCTCGCGGCGGCCGATGTCCTCCACTACGACTTCTCGTGGCGCCTGCCTGGGGTGATCGCTGGCGCCTTCACCGTCGGGCTGCTGTTTCTGCTGACGCGAGTGCTGTTCCGCCGCCGGACCGTCGGCGTTCTTGCGGGCATCTTTGTGCTGCTGGACGGGATGTTCTTCGTTCAGAGCCGCATCGCCATGAACGACGTCTATGTCGGGATGTTCATCCTGGCGGCCTACGTGCTGTTTGCCTGGCTCTGGGTGGCGCCACGAGCGAAGCGCTGGTTCTGGACGCTGATGCCCTTGATCGGCGTGCTGCTGGGTCTGGGTCTAGCGTCCAAGTGGGTGGCCGCGTACGCCATCGGGGCGCTGGGGATCCTTGTGCTGGCCCGCTCTGCGCTGGGTCGCCTGCTGCTCATCGTCGCGCTCCTCGGTCTCAGCGCGGTACTCGGCTGGATGGCCCTGGCTGTGCCGGTCAACAGCACGGCCTCGGGCAACCTGCTCTTCCCGATGATCATGGTGCTGCTCACCGTTGCGGCTGCGGCCATCACGGTCTTTCGGCCGATTGCCTGGTCCACAGAGGAGATCGTCTTCGCCGTGGGTGGCCCGGCGGCGGTCGGGTTCCTCATCGCGCTCACCGGCATCGCCACCGGCCGCGCGTCCACGGCCATCGCCCTCGGGCCCGTCTCGGTTACGCCGCTGGCAGCGGGCTTTGCGCTGATCGTCCTTGGCGGCCTTGTCTACGCCGCGTTCAAGGTGACGGGCCGCATCGGCTTTGGACCCTTCGCACCAACGCGCCCCAGCCCGCTGCCGGCCGATGCCTCGCCCGAGGGCTGGCTCCGGCTGGGCTACGGCCTTGGCACCGGGACGGCCTGGATGGCGATCTGCCTCGTGGCGATCCCCGTCGTGGTGTACGTGATCTCGTACCTTCCGTGGGCCGCGGTCGAGGGCCACCAGATCGTCGCGGGCTTCCCCGCCGGCCACACCGGGCAGCTGCTGCTGGACCTCACCGGCGACATGTACCGCTACCACAACAACCTGACCGCCGCGCACCCGGCGTCCTCCCCCTGGTGGGCGTGGCCCCTGGACCTCAAGCCCGTCTGGTTCTACCAGGACAGCTATGCCGGTGGCACAGGCGCGGCCATCTACGACGCGGGCAACCTCGCCATCTGGTGGCTGGGCGTGCCGGCGATGGCGTTTGCCGCGTGGCAGGCCTACCGCCGCCGGAGCCTCGCGCTGGCGCTCATCGTCATCGGCTTCGCCGCCCAGTGGATCTCCTGGGCGCGCATCGACCGCGCCGCGTTCCAGTACCACTACTACACGAGCCTGCCGTTCGTGGTGATGGCGCTCGCCTACTTCATCGCCGAGGTGTGGCATGGCGCGTCGCGCCGCGTCTGGCTGCTGGCGCGGGCGGCGGCGGCGCTGGCGATCGTGGGCCCGGCGCTGATGTGGCTCTTCAAGGGCCCGCTCTGCGCGATCGCCAACGTGGAGACCGTGAACAAGGGCTCGCAGGCCTGCCATGGCAACCCGGGGAACCTGGTGCTGACACCGTCGGTGACGTTCTTGGTCGTCGTGCTGGTGGTGGCGCTGGTTGTGCTGAGTCGCCAGTTGCTTGCGCTCGGCCGTCCACGCCCGGATGGGCGCGACCTGGCGCTGCGCGACCTGCTGCCCCTGCTGGCCTCGGCGATTGGCGCTGGTGCGGCCATCGCCATCACCCGGTTTATCCCCGGGACCGAGCCGCTGATCTCCGTCCCCGGCCTGGTGCCCGAGGTGATCGCCCTGGCAGGTCTGGTGCCGCTGGGGCTCGTCGCCGTCCAAGTGCTGACCGCGCGCGACGGACGGCGCTTTGTGCTGGGGTACCTCGCCGTGGTTGGCTCGTGGTTCCTGATCCTGTACCCCAACATCGCGGCGCTGCCGCTGCCGTCGGACTTCGTCCCCGCCTACCAGGGGATCCTGCCCACGTACCTCTACCCGTTCCAGTTTGGCGTGAACACGGTGGACCGCAGCGGGTCCATCTCGTTTGCAGACCCGAAGTTCGGGATCCTCGTCGCGTTCCTGGTGGTGGCGGTGCTGGTGGTGGCGTACTCCGCTTGG
>JANYAA010000365.1 GCA_025355255.1 Chloroflexota bacterium
GCCGTCGATCGCTGCGACGTGCTGCTGGTGACCCACGGGCACGGCGACCACCTCGGCGATGCCATCTCCCTGGCCTCGCGCTTCCGTCCCGCCTGGCCCTGCATCCACGAGATGAGCCTGTGGCTGGGCCGGCGGCTGCCCGGCGGCAGCGACCAGGTCATGGGGATGAACAAGGGCGGCAGCGTGGAGGTCGCGGGGCTGCGAGTCACCATGACCGGTGCCTCGCACTCCGCCGGCGACTGGAACGCGGAGGCGGAGACAACCCTGTACCTCGGCGAGCCGGCTGGCTTCGTCATCGAGATGGAGAACGGCTTCCGGGTGTACCACGCGGGTGACACCGACGTGTTCGGGGACATGGCGCTGATCCGTGAGCGGTTCGCGCCGGACCTGGCGATGCTCCCGATCGGCGGCCACTACACGATGGACCCGGCCGGCGCGGCGATCGCGGTGGAGCTCCTGGGCGTGCGCGACGTCCTGCCGATCCACTGGGGCACCTTCCCGGCCCTCACCGGCACGCCGGAGGCCCTCGAGGCCGCCGTCCGCGCCCGGGGCGGGAACGCAACGATCCACCACTGGCAACCGGGCGACACGATCTCCTGAGTCCTGCCGTGGTGCGCGGCCGCACCGAACCGGCTCAGTTGCTGGACGGTGCGGGGTGCTCCGGTGTGGCTCCAGCGCCTCGATAGGTTGTCATCAACGGGGCGTGTACCGCGTGGACAGGCAGATGTCGCCCGGCCGTCGAATTCACCATTTCGGGGTGGTGATTCGTGCTGGGGGCATCGCTGCCGACACAAGTCAGGGAAATCCCAACATAAGGGTTGTGAAGTCGGCGACATAAGTCAGGGAAATCACCAGAGGGGAATGGTCGGGGTGGTGGGATTCGAACCCACAACCTCGTGCTCCCAAAGCACGTGCGCTGCCGTTGCGCTACACCCCGACGAGTTTTGTGCTCAGAATGCGCGTCGCGCAGCGTCCGAACACCGAGATCGTAGGCTACACCGCTTCTAACGCACGATAATCGGCGCGATGGGTCGCCGGCGCGGTTGATCCGGGCACGCGCGGCTCGGGCTCCGGAGCCGCGAGGGTGCGTCAGTTCTCCAGCAGTGGCGCGGGCCAGAGGCGCTGTTGATCGACCGCCTGCTGAGCGAGGATGAATGGGTCGTCCTGCGACCTCGGCGGACGCCGCCTGCGAATCGCCTCGTCGAGCGCAACGAGCGCTCGCGAACGCACATAGAACCGTCCGCGCCGCTCGCCTCGGGCCTCGAGGAGGCCTGCCGTCACAAGCAGTCGAAGGTCGCGACTGGCGACCTGCTCCGAGACACCGGCATCGCTTCGGTACCCCTGGTTGCGCACCCGCAGGCCCAGCGATGCGTTGAAGAGCGACCCGATCGCACGGTCGGGAAGGTCCCTCTTGCCCACGATCCCCTCAAGCTCCTGCCACCGCATCTCGGAGTCCTCGACTCGGCGAAGGAGGGTCTGGGCCTGTCGGAAGTGGGCGGTGAGGCTGAACCGGATCCAAGGTCGCGCGTCGCGATCGGGCTGCCATGAGCCAGCACCGACTTCCGCGAGCACCTGGCAGTAGGCATCGGTGTTTCGACCGAGGTACTCCTCGATGCTGCAGAAGTGGGGAGACAAGATCCCGTCGCGGGCCAGAGCAAGGGTTTGTACGCACCGCGCCATCCGGCCATTGCCGTCACGGAACGGGTGGATCATCACGAAGTTCAGGTGCGCCATGGCCGCCCGGATCATGACCGGATCCGCAGAGTCACCGCCGAGGGTGGCCACGAATTCCCTCATCAGGGATGGGACCATCCCGGCATCGGGGCCTTCGTAGACCCGCTCGCCGGTGGCGTCATTCTGGACGTAGATGGCACCCGGTCGCCATCGACCCGGGCTCTTGCTCAGGTCATGCTTGAGCATCATGAAGTGCAGACCCTTGATGAGACTCTCGTTCACCTCAAGCGTCGGATCGTCGGCCACCTGCAGGACATACGTCATCGCGTCCCGATAACCAAGCACCGCAGCCCATGTCTCAGCAGCGGCGTCCATGGGTTCCTCCTCGTCGGCTGCTGCAACCGCGTCGTCGAGCGACACGAGGTATCCCTCGATGCTGTTCGAACCCTGAATTGCACGCGCGAACGAGACCCGTCGAAGTTGGCCAAGCCAGCGCCGTTGCTCTCGGACGTGCGAACTCAGGCGTTGGCGGAGGTCGGAGACGTTCTGAAGCACCCACTCCTCGTGGGGACCAAGAGACGGAGTTGAGAACAGCATCGGTGGTCTCGATAGATATCGTGATACTAGGCATCCTGACAACAGATAATATCTGTATGTCAAACAGATGGTAACCGCCTATCAGTACTGGGTCAACTCGGACAAGACCAGTGTGGGATCGCAGGCGCTCAGTGATCCTGCCGCAGGGCCGAGATCAGGGCGGCTTGTCGGGCGTTCAAGGCCAAATGGCGAGCACAGGCCGTCACTTCGGGCTCGGTTAGCGCACAATAATCGGCGCCTACGCCGCTCAGCGGTCCACGCTCGGAATGGCCCCGGGTACACCGCAAACCGCCCTGCGGCTCCCAAAGCACGTGCGCTGCCGTTGCGCTACACCCCGACGTGATACGTGCTCAGAAGGCGCTGTGCGCAGCCTCCGAGCATCGAGATCGTAGGCTACACCGCTTCTTGCGCACGATAACCGGCCTGTGAGTCTCGCCGAACGACAATCCCGGTGTTGCGAGGATGGGAGCGGCAGCCTATGCTTGACTCATGGTGATACAAGTCAAGCACCGGCGGCGCGGCTACACCCGTGTCAGCGCGAAGAACCAGGTGACGCTCCCGCTTGAGGCCCTGCAGATGGCAGGCATTCGGGCAGGAGACACGCTGCGCGCGGAGGTTCGCGGGCCGGGGGAGGTCGTCCTGACCCGGGACGTCGACCCCTTAACCCGGTTCGCCGGCGCCCTCACGGGCGTCTATCCGCCCGGCAGTCTGGACGAGCTCCGCGACGAGTGGGACTGATCGTCCTGGACGCCGGCGTCGTGATCGCGGTGCTCGACGCCAGCGACATCCACCATGCCGCCGCGATCAAGGCGGTCGAGGACGCGCAGGACTCAGGCGACGGGTTCGTGCTGCCAGCCTCCGCGTACGCCGAGTGCCTCGTCTCGCCGAGCCGGAACGGGCCTGAGGCGGTCGCCACGGTGGACCAGTTCCTGGACGCGCTCCCCGCCCGAGTCGAACCGGCGACACGAGCCATCGGGCGGGTGGCCGCTTCGCTCCGCGCCGCGCACGGCCCAGGGCTTCGCCTGCCGGACGCCCTCGTTGTGGCTAGCGCCGTGGTGCTTGCGGCCGACCGGATCATCACGACGGACGCCCGTTGGCCGGTAATGCCGGTCAGGGTCGAGGTCGTCGGCGGAGCGGGCTAGGCCCACCGCCGCTCAGCCCGTGGAGGGCTTGAGTTCCACGCCGATCACGATGACGTCGTCAGCGCCGGTGTTCTCAAGCGTGTGGAGCGGCGTGGTCACTGCGTAGAGCACCCGTGGCAGCTTGAAGCCCGGATCGGCGCGCGTGTCGAACATGACCGCGCCCGTCTCGTCACGCCGCAGGAAATGCGACCCTGACA
>JANYAA010000371.1 GCA_025355255.1 Chloroflexota bacterium
TCAGCAGCGCCGCCGTGATCACGTTGTTGTGCAGCGCGATCTCGTGGCCCAGCGACGCGATCCGGTCGAGCGCCTTGAGCATGAGCCTGGACGGCTTCCCTGTCTTGGCGTCGTGGTGGTACCAGTCCGTGTGGAGAACGAAGTACGTCGATCGGAAGCCGCGCGCTGCCTCCCACTCGGCGAACCTCACGGAGTTCTCGACATCGTGGTCCATGTCCTGGCGGAAGGCCAGGAGGCGCGCCGGCCGGTTGTCCTTGCGCGCAAAACCCTCTCGCAGCGTGACCACCTCGTCCGCAGTCCGCAGCAGCCGCTCCAGCCGAACAAGGTCCTGCGGTCCAAACGAGCGCTTCGCTTTCATGGCGAGCCGCTGCTTTGCGAGGACCCTGCTGGGGATGCCGTCAACACGGCGATCTGGAACGACCTGCATCCAGGTACGCCGAGCCTTGCCGGCCACCCGGCGAAGGAGGGGGAGATACCGGCGGGACGCTGCCGTCGTCACGCGCGGACCACGGTGGGGAGGCGACCAGCGAACGGACGCCCCTGACTCACTGGAGCGTCACAACTTTGCTCCGGCGAAGATGCCCTGTGCCACCACGCGCTCCTGGGCCTCGGCCGAGTGCTGCTGGTGGATCGCCACGATTTCGGCCGGGTCGCCCTCGGCAACCAGCGTGCCCTTCTCGATGAGCATGGCGCGGTTACAGAACTCGGTGACCCAGTTCATGTCGTGCGTGACCAGCACGATGGCGCGGGCGTTGGCGGCAATCTCGAGGATCCGCGCCTTGCTCTTGTCGCGGAAGGCCTGATCGCCGGTGGCGAGGACCTCGTCGATCAGCAGCACGTCGGGGTCCACCGAGGTTGCGATGGCAAAGCCCAGGCGCGCCCGCATGCCCGACGAATACGTCTTGATGGGCGCGTCGATGAACTGGTTGATGTCGGCAAACTCGATGATGCCCTCGATCCGGCCCATCAACTCCTTGTGGCTCATCCCCAAGAAGGCGCCCGCCAACATGATGTTGTCGCGGCCGGACAACTCCTGGTCAAAGCCCGCCCCGAGGATCAGCAGGCTGGACACGTTGCCGCGGACGTCGATGGTGCCCTCGGACGGGACGATGATCCCGGCGAGTACCTGCAGGAGGGTGCTCTTGCCGGCGCCGTTGGGGCCAATCACCGCGAGCGACTCGCCGTGTTCGAGGCGGAAGTTGATGTGCCGCAGCGCCCAGAAGCGGCGGTCTTCGTGCTGGCGCCGTGAGGCGTTGGCCAGCGTCTGGCGGAAGGTGGTCCGCCGGGTCAGCCGGAGGTTGTACTGGACACCCAGATCGGCGACATCGATGGCGAAGGACCCTGCCGCGGCCGGCTCAGGACGCTTGAATGGCTGCATCATAGGACCTTGGCAAACGATGGCTCAAGCCGCTTGAAGACGATGATCGCAAAGACGGTGGCCACGATACCCCCCGCCAGAACCACGCCAAGCGATCCCCAATCAGGCAGTTGGCCGTAGTAGATGAGGTCGCGGTAGGCGTTGAGCACCGGGTAGAACGGGTTGAGCACAAGCACTTGCCCGATGAACCGGTGGCCACCCATCTTGGCCACGGTGTCGGCCCCGTACAGCACGGGGGACAGGTAGAACCACAGGCGAAGGACGTGGCGGCTGAGGTTGGAGATGTCGCGGAAGAACACATTGATGGCTGAGAACAGCAGCCCCAGCGACAGGTTGAGGAACAACTGGACAACCATCACCACGGGGATCAGCAGGATCGTCCACGACAGGTGGTGTGGATAGAACAGGAGCAGCATGCCCACGAGCGGGATCAGCCCGAAGATGAACTGCGAGATGCCGGCGACAACCGCCGCCAGTGGAAGGACGATCTTGGGGAATTTGAGCTGCTTGATCAGCTTGTCATTGCCGCTCACGGAGGAGACGGTGTCGCTGATGGCGCTGTTGAACCACTTCCACGGCAGGATCGCCGCGAAGACAAACAGCGGGTAGGCCTCCTGCTTGCGGGCGAACACCACCGTCACAACGATCGTGTAGACCGCCATCTGGAGCAGCGGATCCAGAAGCCACCAGATGTTGCCAAACAGGGTGTCCGAGCCGGCCTTGCGCAGGTCCGCGCGGGCGAGATATCCGATGAGGCGTCGCCGCGAGGCGACGTCCGCAATGCCTTCCTTGAGCAGGCCGAAGGGCCCCGGGATGGTGGCGCCCTTGCGGTAGGCAGCAACCGGCCGGGTGGGGGTGCTCATGGGAGTCGTACGATAGCACGCGATCCCCAGCACCCCTTCCCCCGTTGAGGCATCCCGCTCACGTCGTGGGTCGCATCCGCCGCCGCACGGCGCGCACCATGCGTCTAGCCAGATTGGCGCCCGCCGCGGGGAGCACCCGGATGGCCTCGGCCACGCGCAGCAGGCCAAACCAGACCACCGCCTTGCCGTCGCCGACGCGCCGCGCCGTACGCAGGCGCGCGGGCAACTCGCGCCGCGCCACCAGCCCCATAGGCGTGGCGGCCACGTAGCTTGCCCAGCAGATCTCGGCGCGGAGGCGGGTTCGGACGCGACGTGGCAGTCGAGACGCCGCGGCGGTTGCAGCCAGGGACTCTAAGAGGCTCGTGACCCGGTGTGCGGCGATCGCGTCGCCGATACCGCCCTGGCGCGCAACCCTTGCTTGCTCAGTCCGGTCCGGGAAGGTCCGGTAGAAGAACAGCGCCTCGGGGATCTTCACAATTGGGCCCAGCATCGCAAGTTCGAGCCCAAGCACAACGTCCGGTCCGTAGGTCTCCTGAAACAGGTGGGTCTGCTCCAGCGCCGATCGACGGGCCAGACCGTAGACCATGTACTGGCCGCCCCTGCGAAGGACTCGTCGCACGCGATCGACGACCGACGCGGATGAGAGGTCGGGGTTGTCGTACCGCCCGTAGTCCACATCTCGGACGGCGCCGGCGGGATCGACGAACCTCAGCGAGGTACATGCCATGACTGCGGCTGGGACGGCCTCCAGCGCCTCCACGCAGCGCCGCACGTATGAGCGGGCCCAGAGGTCGTCGTCCGCGGCCCACATGAAGTAGCGGCACTTGCCCTCAGCGAACACGAGGTTGAAGTTCTGGGGGGCGGTCATCAAGGTGTCGGAGCGGATGGAGCGCAGCCGCTGATCCTTCGCCTCAAACGAGCGGATGATCTCGGGCGTCGCGTCGCTGGACGCGTTATCTGAGACGACAACCTCAAAGCTCGGGTAGTCCTGGGCCAGCAACGCCGCTAGCGCCTCTGCCAGATAGGCGGCGCCGTTGTGTGTCGGCAGCCCAATCGTGACGTCCGGAACGTGGCACACAATTCCTCCGCCGGCCCACGCCGATCTCACTCCGGCATAATGCCAAAGATGAAGGTTGTCATTCTCGCCGGGGGCATGGGGTCACGCCTCGCCGAGGAAACAGAAGTACGGCCCAAGCCGATGGTGGAGATTGGCGAGCGGCCGATCTTGTGGCACATCATGAAGCACTACGCGGCGGCGGGCTTCACGGAGTTCATCGTTGCGCTTGGCTACAAGGGCGACGAGATCAAGCGCTTCTTCGTGGATCACATGGCTCTCACCGGAGACCTGACGGTTCGGCTTGGCGATGGAACCGTTGACCGCCACGCGCGCGACCGGGACGCGTGGACCGTCCACCTTGTGGAGACCGGCGCCGAGACTGGCACAGGCGGCCGTGTTGGCCGGCTTGCGGAGTGGATCGGCAACGAGACCTTCATGCTCACGTACGGAGACGGCGTCTCCAATGTGGATCTCCATGCCCTCGTGGCGTTCCACCGGGCTAGGGGCAAGCTGGCAACGGTGACCGCGGTTCGCCCGCCGGCAAGGTTTGGCGGCATCACCTTTGGCCCGGACCACACCGTTGCGTTTGCCGAAAAGCCGCAGATTGGCGAAGGCTGGATCAGCGGCGGCTTCATGGTGCTTGAACCGGCCGTGCTGGGGCGCATCGCCGGCGACAAGACCAGCCTCGAGGCGGACGTCCTTGAGCAGCTGTCACGTGAGCAGCAGCTTGTCGGGTGCATGCACGAAGGGTTCTGGCAGCCGATGGACACGCTCCGCGACGTTCGCTATCTGCGCTCGCTGTGGGCCGCCGGCGGGGCTCCGTGGATGACATGGAGCTGAACCCGGCAATCGTTGGCCGCTGGGCGGGTCGTCGAGTCCTCATCACGGGTGCTGCCGGGCTGCTGGGCCGCGCGCTCAGCGCTGAGCTGCTTGACCGCGGTGCTGCCGTTGTGGGCTTGGACGTCGCCTGGACTCCGGCCAACCAGATACAACGCCGAGGGTTTGTCAACCTGCCCGGTGATGTCCGCGACCGCAGCGGCGTTGACGCGGCGCTCCGCGAGCACCGGCCTGACACCGTGGTGCACCTTGCGGCGCAGACCCTTGTCGGGCCCGCCCTGGAAGACCCTGTGGGCACGTACAGCAACAACGCCGCGGGCAGCTGGACCGTGCTTGACGCCTGCCGTGCCGCCCCTTCGATCGAGCGGATCATCGTGGCGTCGTCGGACAAGGCGTACGGCGACGTCGGTGGCAAGCCGTATCGCGAGACCATGGCGCTGCGGCCAACCCATCCGTATGACACATCGAAGGCCATGACGGACATGCTGGCGCGCTCGTACGCCCACACGTATGGCCTGCCCGCTGCCATCACCCGATGCGCCAACCTGTACGGCGGCGGTGACCTCAACTGGAGCCGGATTGTTCCGGGCACCATCCGGTCCATCCTTGCGGGCGAGGCACCCGTCATCCGGTCCGACGGGACCTTTGTGCGTGACTACCTGTATGTGCGCGATGCCGCCGTCGCCGTCCTGGTGCTCGCCGAGGCTGTTGGCCACCGTCCAGAGCTCCACGGTGAGGCGTTCAACTTTGCCGCTGGCCAGCGGTTGACCGCGGTCGAGATGGCCGAGGAGATTCTCGCCGTCATGCAGTCGCCACTCCGGCCGCAGGTCCTTGGGACTGCGCGCAACGAGGTGCCGGCGCAGCGGGTGA
>JANYAA010000422.1 GCA_025355255.1 Chloroflexota bacterium
CGCGGATGAACGCCAGCGAGCGGGCGAATGCCTCGTCGTCCTCCGTGGGGAAGCCCGCGATGACGTCCGCGTGGAGCGCCACGCCGGGGATGGCCGCCCGCACGCGCTCCACGACGCGGACGTAGTCATCGGATGCATATCGGCGGCCCATGCGGCGGAGAACGCCGTCGTCGCCGCTCTGCAGCGGCAGGTGCACGTGGGGCAGCGTGCGCGGCGCGCCATCGGCCCAAGCGGTAAGGAGCTCGTCATCGACATGTTGCGGCTCGATGCTGCTGAGGCGGATGCGCTCCACGTCGGTTTCGGCGATGATCCGCCGGACCAGACCTGCGAGGGTGAGGGCGGACTGCGTGTGCGAGCCGCGCGCGCCACGCTCCGACCAGCCGCCGTCGTACGTGCCGATGTTGATCCCTGTCAGGACGATCTCGCGGTGGCCGGCGTGGAGCGCCCGGCGGACATCGGCGAGAACCGCGGCAGGCGTCAGGCTGCGCTCGTCGCCCCTGGCGCGCGGGATGATGCAGTAGGTGCAGTGGAACGAGCAGCCGTCCTGCACCTTGACGAAGGCCCGCGTGCGCTCAACGGAGATGCGGTCGTCGGCGATGCCGTCCATGGACTCCACGCCCGACAGCGTGGGCAGGGCTGCCGACAACGGGACATGCGTGCTGTCGTGGTCCGGCCCGCCGATGCCAACCAGCGCGTCGAGCTCCGCCAGAAACGCGGCCTTCTCGTCGTTGCCGATGAGCCGCGCCTGCGGATCAACCCTGGCGTACATCGCGGGGTCAACCTGCACGGAACAGCCGGTGACGACCACGCGGGCATCCGGGTTGGCGCGGCGCACCCGGCGGACAGCCGCGCGTGACTTCTCATCGGCAATGGCCGTCACGGTGCAGGTGTTGACGAGGTATAGGTCCGCCGCGCGATCCGCGTCCACCAGCGGGACGCCCGCTTCGCGCAGCAGCCGGGCAGCCGCCTCCATCTCGGACTGGTTGACCTTGCAGCCGAGGTTCACGATGGCGGCGGTGCGCGGCGCGGCAGATGTGGACGGCATCGGCGCCGATCGTAGCGCAGCGGCAGCCCGGAGCCGCTTGCGGCCCGTTCAGGCGGTGGGCGGCGTGTCCGTCAGTCGCCCCTCGGTGGCCGCGAAATCCCAGACGTCGATCTCGGGCGGCGTCACGCCGAGCGTAGTGAGGGCTGTGGCGATCTGGGATCGATGGTCCGTACCGTGGTGGATCACCTGCGCCAGGCGGATAGCAACCGGCGCGGTTGACGTGGAGCCATCGTCGCGCAGGCGCGTCAACATCTGGTCAGGGTCCAAGTCCTGCGCCACGACCTTGGCCCAAACGGGACCCGTGGCCTCCATGGCAGCGCGCAGTTCCTGGAGGCCCATCGCCGCCTCGGTCTCCTCGTCGATGCGCTCCACAGCGCCGCCCGATAGCAACGCGAGATACGAGCGATCCGCGCCGACAAGGTGGCGGACGGTGTCGAGGATGCTGCCAAACGTGCCGGGCACGGTGGTCGAGAGCTGTCCCGGCGGCAGCGCGATGCACGCGTCGATCACGCGGAGGGAGGCCCAGACATGGTGGCCGAAGGCGTCAGCGAGGATTGGTCTGCTCATGCGCGGAGCCTAACCGGGGTGGGCGAAACGCGCGTCAGCGGGCGCAAGAGGGCGTCAGCGCGCGTCGGCGTCAAACAGGAAGCGCAGCGCATCGGGCAACCGGCGGCGCCATGACGATTCGTGGTGGATGCCGTCGGGGTCCAGCACGAGGCGCAGCGTCTCGGGTTCCCGGAGCCCAGCGCGGAGCAGCGCGTCACGGACCCGGAAGGCGTCCCGCGGGTAGGTGCGCATCCAGCGGCGACGGGCCGGGTCTGCCGCAACCTCCAGGGCCTCAAGCAGGCCGATGTCAACGTACGCGCGCTCTGGCACGGGCCGCGCGGTGCGGAGACCGCGGAGGATGAACCCCTGACCGCCGGGGATGGCGGGGCTGAAGATGCCGAAGCGGCTGAACACATCGCCATGCTCCGCCGCCGCCGTGGCCGTCATCAGGCCGCCCAGCGATGAGCCGAGGATCCCGGTTGCCTCGCGCGCCGTGTCCGTTGGCGCCAGCGCGTCAACCGCGGGCTTGACGACATCGACCATCCAGCGAAGGTGATCTCGCCCGCCGCCGCCGAAGTCCCAGACGCCGCCCGGTCCGCGATACGGCGTGTACTCGCGGAAGCGGCCGGGGCCAGCGTTTGGCATGGCCACGGCGATCAGTTCCAGACCCTCGCCAGCGAGGTCGGTCAGCGTCTCGTCCGCGCTCCACTCGCCCGAGAAGCTGGTGGCGGCGTCAAACACGTTCTGGCCGTCGAACATATAGAGCACCCGATACCGGCGCCCGCTGGTGAGCGCACCGGGCGGCAGCCAGACAAGAACGTCGCGCGCCAGGCCGCTCAGCACCCGCAGGTCGCCGGTCACCGTGGACGCGGGCGTACCGAAGGTGGCGCGGTAGTCGAGCAGCTGCGGCGCGGCGGCCAAGCGCGTCATGACGGGCGGCGGATCTCCAGGGCAACCCAATCGCCCTCGGCCCACCGGTGCGCGATGGACAGGCCGCGCGCCTCGAACGCGGCCACAACCTCGGTCTCGCGGTTCACGAAGATGCCCGACGCCAGCAGCCTGCCGCCCGGGCGCAGGTCCGCCACGAGCCCATCGGCCAGCCGCACAAGCAGCGCGGCGATGAGGTTTGCCAGCACCACATCGAACGGGCCCTCGCCGGACGGCGACGAGCCCTCGCGCACGCGGATCCGCCGGGCCAGCTTGTTGCGCTTCGCGTTTGCGGCGGACGCCTGGACCGCGATGGGGTCTACATCGACCGCGAGCACGGTGGCAGCGCCCAACATCGCGGCGGCAATGGCGAGGATGCCGCTGCCGGAACCCACGTCGATCACCCGGGCCCCCGCCAGCTCGCCGCGGTCCGCGATGGACTCCAGCGACGCGAGGCAGAGCCGCGTGGTGGGGTGCAGCCCCGTGCCAAACGCCATGCCCGGGTCCAGCGCCAGGACCACATCGTCAGGCTGGCGCGTGTGCCGCCGCCACGTGGGCCGGATGACGATCCGCCGGCCAATCCGAAGCACCGGGAAGTGCGCCTTCCAGACGTTTGCCCAGTCCGCCTCGTGCACGATTCGACAGGTCAGCTCGCCAATCGGCCGAAGGCCAAAGGCCTGCAGGTGGCCCAGATCGCGGTCTGCCTGGGCAACGGCGGCGCGCACAGTCGCAGCGTTGAGCACCGGCAGATGCGCCCGAACCATCGCGGGGCGCTCGAAATCGATGCGGGCGGCCAGCCCGTCCTCAACCAATTCGTACGCCGGCTCCACGCTCGAGCCGCCAGGCGCGGCGCGCGACAGGATTTCGGACACAGCTTCCACAGCTTCGTGATCGGCGGCCACCGCTAGCTCCAGCCAGGAGTCCTTCGCGGCGGCGGCGGCGGCAAGATCAACACCGTCAAGCGCAGAGCTCACAGCCCCAGCTTCTCGCGGAGACCCGCGCCGGCCACCGTCTCGCCGGATTCCTTGGCGTACTGCTCCAGCAGCTCGCGCTGCTTCTTGCTCAGCTTCGACGGCACCACCACCGTGGCGATCACAGGGAGGTCCCCGCGCACGATCTGGCGGCGCAGGTGCGGGACGCCCTTGCCGCGGAGCTTGATCTCGGTGCCGGGCTGCGTGCCGGGCTTGATATCGACTTCCACAGGCTCACCCTCCACCATCGGCACCGCGATCCTGGTGCCAAGCGCGGCCTGCGCGATGGAGATTTCGGCCTCGTAGTAGAGCTCTGTGCCTTCGCGGGTCAGCTGCGGGTGCGCGGCGATGTGCACCGCCACGTACAGCGAGCCCGGCGGACCGTTGCGCGGCCCAACCTCGCCCTCGTTGGTGAGGCGGACCTGGTGACCCTCGTCGATGCCGGCGGGGATGTTCACGCGCAGGGTCCGCTTGCGCTCTGTGCGGCCCTCGCCGCGGCAGGCGTCGCACGGGCTGTCCACCACGCGACCCTCGCCGCGGCACCGCGGACAGGCCGTGACGTTGACCATCTGGCCCAGCATCGTCTGGCGCACCTGGCGGATCTCGCCGCGCCCCTGGCACTGCGGGCACTGGACTGGCGCGCTCCCCTGCTTGGCGCCGGTGCCCTGGCAGGTGTCGCAGCGGCCGAGGACGGGGAACTCGATCTCCTTTTCGGTGCCCAGCACGGCTTCCGCGAAGGTGATCCGCAGGTCGTAGCGCAGGTCTGAGCCGGCTTGCGCGCGCGCTCGACGCTGGCCCGCGCCGCCCACGCCGCCGCCGAAGAACGCGTCGAAGATGTCCGAGAAGCCCCCGAAGCCCGCCTGGCCGAAGGGATCTCCGGCACCCCCTGCGCCGGCGCCGCTGACGCCTGCCCTGCCGAACATGTCGTACTGCTGGCGCTTCTGCGGATCCGAGAGGATCTGGTAGGCCTCGTTGATCGCCGTGAAGCGGTTGTGGGCCTCAGGCTCGCTGTTGACGTCGGGGTGCCACTGCTGGGCGAGCTTGCGGAAGGCGCGCTTGATGTCGGCGTCGGTCGCGGTGCGCTCAACGCCGAGGGTCTCGTAGAAGCTGTGTTCCTGTGCCATGGGTGGCCGAAGTTTACGGGACGTGCGGCTCCGGGCCGTTTCCCTCACCTAGCACTGACACGGTTGTTAGCACGCGCAATTGCTTCACCGAGCCGCCTGAGTGCTGCCTGGGGCTGATTCGGGGCCGGATCGGGCCATTTCGGGGCGGCGGCCGTCGCTTGTAGCCGCCTGCGTGCTATGTGGCGGTTTCGACAGCCGTCTCAGCCCGCCGCCAACTCGATGGCACGACGCAAGACGGCCTGCAGCATCGGCTGGGTCAGCTTGCCCGTGAACGTGTTCTGCTGGCTTGGGTGGTATGAGCCCACGAGCGTGTACGGGCCGATGGCTGCCTCCGAGCCGTGGCCGAACCGCGGCTTGGGCTTTGGCACCGGATGGCCGAGGGCGGCGAGCGCCTTGAGCGTCGCATCCCAGCCGATGGAGCCCAGCGCGACCAGCACCGGCGCGTTCGGCAGCAGGGCGAGCTCGCGTTCCAGGTACGGACGGCAGCGCGCCTGCTCGTCTGGCGTTGGCTTGTTCGCGGGCGGCGCGCAGCGGACGGCCGAGATGATGCGGCATCCGCGAAGCTCCAGGCCGTCGCCGCGACGCCGGGCGTCAGGCTGGCTGCCGAGTCCGACAGCGTGGAGCGCTGGAAACAGGAAGTCCCCTGAGGCATCGCCGGTGAACATGCGGCCCGTTCGGTTGGAGCCGTGAGCGCCCGGGGCAAGACCGACGAGGACAATACGGGCGGCGGGATCGCCAAACCCCGGCACCGGCTTCGCCCAGTAGTCCTCGTTCCGGAAGCGCGCGACCTTCACGCGTCCCTGCTCTTCGCGCCACGCGACCAGGCGCGGACAGGCGCGGCATGCCTCGATGGCGGCATCGAGCTCGGGGAGCGTGCGGGCGGTGGCGGCTGTGGCGGCTGGGGCGCACTCTCGTCTAGGCATCGTTGTCACCAAGCATCGCCAGCAGCGTCGCCGGCGTCCGAACCGGGAACGTCCGGCCAAGGTCCGCGAGGTGCTTGTCACCCGTCACGAGCATCGCCCGCTCGGCAGCTGCCAGCGCGAGCAGGTACGTGTCGCCCGGATCTGGGGACGCGATGGGCGCCGGCGTCTCCGGATCCGCAACCAGCTCGGCTTCGCGCGCCAGCCACGCAGCGAACGCGTCGGCGCGTTCCGGCGGGATGCGAGCGGCCAGCTTCGGGTAGCCGAGCGCGCGGCGAAGCTCCGCGAGCAGCGCTGGCGAGACGATCAGCTCGAAGGCGCCGCGCTGCCAGGCGAGCAGCAGACGTGCGGGCGTGCCGCCGGACGACAGGACCGCAGCGATCAGGACGTTCACGTCGAGGACGACCCGCAGCACGAGCCGCGCCTAATGTCGCGTGGCGTGCTGGGCTTCGACCGCCAACGCCATCGCATCGGCCTCATCCATATCCGCCGTGGCCCAGAGCTGCCCGAGGATGTCGA
>JANYAA010000488.1 GCA_025355255.1 Chloroflexota bacterium
ACGGCGGCGAGCGCGGCGAATCCGACGAGGGCCGAGATAGCCGGGGGCCACCGGCGGGGCGCGACGGCGCGCTCCGGGAGGCGGTGGAGCACCTCGCCCAGCGACGCGGGATCGGGGACTTTGGCGCCGGCAAGGTGAGAACGGATCTCGGCGTCCAGATCGTCCTGGTTGATCCTGCGGCTCATCGTTCCACCTCCCAACCCGATCGGCTGAGCTCGGCCTTGATTCGTCGGTTGGCGGTGTGCAGCCGCCACTTCACCGTCCCGCTCGGCACTCCGAGCAGGCGAGCGATGTCGTCGACCCGGAGATCGTTCCAGTAGCGCAGGACGACGACGACCCGCTGCTCCGGGCCGAGGCGCTCCAGCGCCCGCGCTACACCGTCCCTGACAGGGCCGTCGTCGACCGGATCAGCGGCAGCCCGGTCGTCGTCGCCGAGCGGATCGATCTGCAGGACCCTGCGGTGGCGGAGATCGTTCCGGCACACGTTCACCAGGATCCGCGTGAGCCAGGGCCGAAACGCCCCGCGGTCGCGCAGCCGATCGAACGCTTCCCATGCGCGCAGAACCGCCTCGTTGACCGCGTCCTCCGCGTCGCCCCGATTCCCGAGGAGCCGCGTCGCGAGCTGGTAGCAGGCACCAAGCTCGGCGCCGGCAAGCCGCCCGAACACCTCGCGCCTGTCCTCGTCTACCCCGGGCAAAGTCAGCGCCTCCCTACCGTGGGAAACCACGGTTACCAAGTCTGGCACCACCGATTCGCGTCCCGCACGCCATTCCAGACACGCCGCGCCCAGCTTTCGTTGGCATCTGCCACATTCGTGGCACCCTGGCCGCGGCGGGATCGCCCTGACAAGCGTTACACAGGCGAGGATCCACACCAGCTGCGCCGTCGTAGCGCGAGGGCCGCTGGATCGTGCCCCGGCGGACCTGACGCTGCGTCTACCATCAGGTGATCTGAGCCACGCACTCGACCCCTGAGGTGACGGCCAGCCATCCGCGACTGCCCGCCCCCATCTAGGGCCGTCGCCGCTGGCCACAGCAGGAGAGGCGCATGAAGGTTGTGATCGTCGGCTCGGGCGTCGTGGGGCTCGCCACCGCATACGCGCTCGCCAACCGCGGGGCAGAGGTCGTCGTCGTGGGCGACCGCGCGCCCGGCAGCGGCGCCTCGTCCAACAACGCCGGGTGGGTGGTCCCGTCGCTGGCGGGGCCGGTCCCGGCGCCAGGCGCCGTGCTCAAGACGTTGCGCTCCATGCTGCGTCCCGATGGCCCAGTCTTCGTGCGCCCGTCGCTCGCGCCGTCGTTTGTGCGGTTCATGTGGAGCATGCTGCGGGCCTGCAACACCAGCACGTACGCCCGCTCATGGGCCGCTACGGCAGCGCTTGGCGCCGGCACGATGGATGCGCTGGACCGCTGGGTCGCCGACGGCATGGCGTTCGAGATGCACACCGGCGGCGACCTAGAGGCGTTCCTGAGCCGCGAGGAGTTTGAGGCGGCGCTGGGCGGACTGGACCGCTCACGGCGTGCGGGGTTTGATCCGCAGGTGCTCTCGGGCGATGAGGCGCGGGCGATGATGCCCCAGCTCAATGACGCCGTGGTGGGGGCCGTCTACTTCCCCCAAGACCGCCGCGTGCGCCCCGCGTCGGTGATCGCCGCGCTGGTGACCCGCCTGCAGGCCATGGGCGTCACGCTCATCGAGGGCGCGGTGACCGGCGGCGGCAGGACCGCAGACGGCAGGCCCCGCGTCACGGGCGTCTTTGGCGAGATGAGCGCCGATGCTGTGGTGGTCGCCGCTGGCGCCTGGAGCCCGCAGATTGCGCGGCTGTTCGGTTCGCGGCTGCCCGTGCAGCCTGCCAGGGGCTTCAGCATGGACTATGAGCCCGGCCAGTTCGCAGGCGACGTGATGCTCATGTTGGCCGAGGCCCACTGTGTCATCACGCCGCTGGACGGGGCAACGCGCCTCACCGGCATGATGGGCTTCGGTGGGCTGGACGAGCGGGTGGTGCCCCGCCGGATGCAGGTGATCCGGCAGGCGCCGAGCCGCTATCTGCGGTCGTGGGATCCTGGTGCTTCCGCGCTGCCGCCCAGCGCCGGGCTCCGGCCGATGACGCCCGACGGGAACGCGGTGATTGGCAGGCTTGCGCCGCACCAGGACATCTACGTGGCGAGCGGCCACGCGATGCTGGGGCTCACGCTGGCACCGCGCACTGGCGAGGAGCTGGCCACGATGATCCTCGACGGCGGCACGCCCGAGCTGCTGCGCCCGTTCAGCCCCGCCCGGTTTGGGGCCTGACGGCGGGCGCCTGACCCCGGGGATCAGCGCTCGGACGGGTGCTTGACTTCCCAGGGCTTCGCCCAATCGCCGTCCACGCGCAGCGCCACACCCGCGTCATCTTCGATCACCTTGCAGACGGTCATCTCGCCCGAGTCCTCGCCGTAGCGCTCGCCCGCCTCGCGGAAGCGCGCATACGTGGCGTCGGTCAGCTCGGAGCGCGAGCCGACGGCGTCCATCAACCCGTTGATGAGCCCCAAGTCCTTGAGGCAGAGCGCCAGGCGGAATGACGGGTCGTAGTGCCCCGCAAAGATCGACGGGACGTCGTGCTGCATGACGAACGAGTCCGCCGCGCCGCCCTTCATGGCGGCCCACCACACGTCGGGCTCGAGGCCTGCCAGCTTGGCTGTCACCATCGCCTCGCCGATGGCCGCGGCGTGGACGAACCACAGCTGGTTGTTGACGAGCTTGGCCACGTAGCCGTTGCCGTGTTGGCCCACGCGGCGCGTGACGCCGACGGCGTCCAGCATCGGCTGCACGTTTGCCACGGCCGCATCGGTGCCGCCAACGAACAGAATCATGTCGCCGCGGATGGCCGAGTCCACAGATCCGGTGACGGGTGCGTCAACCGCGAAGCCGCCCGCGGCCGCCACCTCGGTGCCGAGCTCGCGCATGAGGAACGGCTCGCTCGTGGTCATGTCAACCCAGACCTTGCCGGCAATGCCGCCGGCGATCAGGCCGCTCTCGCCGCGGATCACCTCGGCGATCTGCTTGGGGCCAAAGACCATGGTGAAGATCACCTCGGCCTTGGCGGCGACATCGGCCGGGCTGTCCGCCCACACCGCGCCGTGCTCCTCGAGCGGGGCGCCCGCCTCGCGGCGGATGTCGTGGACCACCAGGGCAAACCCGGCCCGCTGGAGGTTGCGCGCGGCCGCGCGGCCCATGTTGCCGAGGCCGATGAAGCCCACGGTGCGCATGGAGTCTCCTTTCCGGAACGCGCCGGGAGGCGGATGTGCGGACCGCCGGCCACATGGCCGGGCCAGCGTCGAGCGCCTGGCTAGGCCCCGGCGGCCGTCGAGTCTGTCTTCTCGCTCCGCCGCTCCCACCAGAGGGCGACACGTCGGACCACACCCGCGACGCCGCCCGGCCAGTAGACCATCACGACAATCAGCAGCAGGCCGTAGAGCACCAGGTGCAGACCCGGCAGGCTCGCCAGCTGCGTGCGCAGCAGCTCGGTCCCGATGTACAGCGGGAACGCGATGATCGCCGGCCCCCACAGGCTCCCTCGGCCGCCGATGTAGGCCACGGCCAGCACCTCGATGCTGGACGCCGTCTGCAGGATCTGCACGTCGGCGCCCGAAGCGGCGAAGGCCGGTGAGGCGAAGAGGGCCTCGAGCGCACCGGCGATGCCGGCGGCAGCGAGGAGTCCACCTCCGAAGGCCACTCCGGTGGCCATCTTGGAACGTCGGGCGGCCACCTCGCGTGACTCATCGGGATCGACCAGTCCGTGGGCCCG
>JANYAA010000489.1 GCA_025355255.1 Chloroflexota bacterium
CGGGCCCACCGGCGCCGCTGGGGTGGTGGCCGAGCCGATCCTGTCCCTGGAGATCGACCCGGACGCCGCCCAGACGCATCGTCAGGCGCACGGCATGGCCTCCATCGTGGAGACCGACGTGCGGTACGTGCACGCCCAGCGGATGGCTGCGGGGCAGTACGTGGAGGGCCTGATCGCCTCCCCGCCCTGCCAGACGTTCTCCCGGGCGGGGGCGATGTCCGGACACAAGGCGATCAAGCAGCTGCGTGCAGCTGTCCGGATGCTCGCGCAGGGGGCGCCAATGCGCGTTGCCGTCCAGTCGCACCTGCTGGGCGGCGAGGACGAGCGCACCTTGCTGATCCTCGAGCCGATGCGGTTCATCGCCGAGCTCGAGGCGCTCGCCCCGCTGGAGTGGGTGGCGATGGAGGAGGTGCCGCTGGCCGAGCCGGTCTTCCAGGCGTACCAGGACGTGCTGCGCGAGATGGGCTTCTCGGTGTGGTGCGGGCCGCTGGAGACCGAGGACTTCGGGGTGGCGCAGCGGCGGCAGCGGGTGGTGCTGGTGGCCTCCCGGGTGGCCGTGGTCGGTCGACCGCACGTCGACACGCCGAAGCGCTGCATGGACGACGTCCTCGATCTGGGCTACTTGAGCGCCGATGCTGTGCTGAAACCGGGGAGCTGGACGGGCACGGTGCGCGGGCGAGGGCTCGTGCGGCGCACCAGTCCGGCTCCGACTCTCGCCTTCGGGCGGGACTACGGCGGCTGGGAGTGGGTGGTGCCCGACACCTCCTTCACCAGCCCGCTCACCCAGAAGGAAGCTGCGGCTCTGCAGGGCTTCCCCGACATCTACCCGTGGTTCGGGCGGCGTCCCTCGGTCGCCCGTCAGATCAGCAACGCGATTCCCCCTCCCATGGCCGCGCAGATCCTGCGGGTCGCAACCAGTTAGGAGCCCTCATGACGTACGCAGACCAAGCGGCGGCCATCGGTGCTGCCGCTGACAACCAGATCGCCGCGCTCAACGCCCAGCTCAAGCAGGCGCAGGACGCGGCGACGCTGGCCACCCAGCAGGTGGCTCAGCTGCAGCAGCAGCTGACCGCGGAGACCACGGAGTACACCGCGGCCGTCGCGGTCGCCGACCAGGCGCAGGCGGACCTGGCGGTCGCGCAGGCGGCACTGGCCGCAGCCAACGCCGCGGAGACCGCGGAGGACGGCACGCCCCCTCCTCCCCCGCCGCCCCCGCCGCCGCCCGTGGCGAAGACGCTGTACGGGGTCGCGCCGAAGGACTTCTCCCAGGCGTCCGTCACGGCGATCATGTCCGCGGTCGCGCCGGCGTCGATGCGGACCTACGACAACCCGGTCCCGTCCACCTGGGCGGGCACCAACGACGCGCACCTGGTCCCGTCCGGCGTGGTCATCTTCGAGTCCGGGAAGTCCCCGATCGACTCCCTGGCCCTGGGTGACCCGACGCAGGTCGCGGACGTGAAGGCGATCCTGAGGGGTCTGCCGGGCGGGGCGTACTGCGACCAGCACGAGCCGGAGAACCCCAGCAAGAACATCAACCCGGTGATGTACCGGGCGGACTGGGCGGCGCTGTTCGGGCTGATCGCGGCGGAGAACGCCACCCGGGCGGCCGGTCACACCATCGTCGGGGTCCCGACGTACATGGCGTACTCG
The DNA here is from genome assembly GCA_025355255.1 of Chloroflexota bacterium. Lineage (GTDB taxonomy): Bacteria > Chloroflexota > Limnocylindria > Limnocylindrales > CSP1-4 > CAIXZV01. The sequence goes on from JANYAA010000489.1 coordinate 1,651, forward strand.
CTGTCGGCGGGCGCTGGCCGGGACATCGCCGGCACGTGGCTGCCGGCGAACTGCACCGACGTCGGCTTCGACATCTACCGCGAGTCGGAGATGGCCCTGGCGATCGCGTTCGCCAAGGCCCGCGGGCTGAACCTGTGGGTCCCGGAGTACGGCTTCGAGGTGGGCAGCACCGCGCCGACCGACGACCAGTACGTGGCCCGGATCAACCAGGACGCCCCGCAGTTCGACGCGGCGGGGGTGAAGGCGGTTCTGCTGTTCGATGTGGGCGGCAACTCGCTCGACGCGCTGCCGAAGACGACAGCAGCATGGCGGGCGCTGTGCACCAGGAAGTAGCCTGAGCGCTTGCGCGCCATCGCAGGCAGGAGCCCGTCCGGCCGATCCGGGCGGGCTCTTGTCTGTCCGCGTCACTTTGGCCTAGGATAAGAACGTGACGAACCCAACGCGCTACCAGGCGGTGCTGAACCGCGGGGGGGCGGCGATCTCCGTGGACTGCGATTCTTTCGAGCACATCGTCTATCCCGGCCCCGGCAACCCCTCGGTCCTGCGACTCACCATCACCCGCTGGAACGGGGGACTGAGCGCCTGGCTCGGCCAGGCAGTGGTCGTCACCGTCTTCGACGGCGGCGTCGAGGTGCCCGGCTACGGTGCCGTGACGATGCTGCTGGACAGCATCACCCAGGACACAAGTGTCGGACGCCTCGCCAAGCAGGTGCTCGAGCTCAAGGCGCTCGGCGGCCCCTTCGCGCAGCAGATACTGCCTGACTGGTCGCATCAGATACTGCCTGACTGGCGACGGACCCAGGAGGTCGCACGGACGTACGACAGCCCGATGCCGGCGGCGTACGTGAGCCCCAACCGTGACTGGATGCTCCTCGACGACCTCGAAGTACCGCCGGACCCACGGCGGCACGCCTTCAAGGACGGCCTGTGGATGGACGGGGAAGAGACATGCAACCGAACCGACAAGCACGGCAGGCGTTGCATGCGGGACCGGGCAGCGCACGTGAAGCCGATGCCGAGGAGGCCGAAGTTCAAGTCGGTGGCAGAAGCGGACGCCTGGATGTCGAAGTATGAGGAGAGCGCCGCCGGTGCTCTCGACGCTG
>JANYAA010000492.1 GCA_025355255.1 Chloroflexota bacterium
CACTGCTGCCGGAGCACCTCGACACGCCGTTCACGCGCGAGATCGCCAGCCGTCGGCCGCTGCGGATGCCCGTCGCCCACGGCGAGGGCTGCTATTACGCCGACGACGCAACGCTGGACGCGATTGAGGCCGATGGCGCCGTGCTGTGGCGCTATGCCAACGACGACGGCAGCGTGGCGGGGCCGGACGATGCGGGCAACCCCAACGGGTCCCTGCGCGGGATTGCCGGCGTGCGCAACGCCGTGGGGAATGTGGCGGGGCTCATGCCGCATCCCGAAACCGCCGTCGAGGCGATCATCGGCTCCGAGGATGGCCTCGGCATCGTGCGCTCCCTCGTGGTGAGCGCAGGCGAGTGGTCAACGACCGGCCGTATCAAATACACGCGCCCCGCCGGGGCGGGCGCGGCCGCGGGAGTCCCCGCGTGACCATCGGGCCCGCCGTGCCGCTCCACCGCGCCCTTGGCCTGACGGACGAGGAGCTTGACGCCATCCGCGGCAAGCTCAGCCGCGACCCCAACGATCTTGAGCTCGCCATGTTCAGCGTCATGTGGAGCGAGCACTGCTCCTACAAGAGCAGCCGGCCGCTGCTCAAGACGCTGCCCACCAAGGGCAGGGACGTCATGGCGGGCATCGGCGAGCAGGCCGGCGTCGTCGCCATCGGCGATGGCCTCGCCGTTGCGTTCAAGATCGAGAGCCACAACCACCCGTCCGCCGTGGAGCCCTACCAAGGCGCCGCAACCGGCGTGGGCGGGATCCTGCGCGACATCTTCGCCATGGGCGCTCGGCCTATCGCCGTGCTCGATGCGCTGCGCTTCGGCAACCCGTCTGATGCGCGCACGCGCCACCTCGTCGACGGCGTCGTCCGCGGCGTCGGCGGTTACGGCAACTGCGTCGGCGTGCCAACCGTGGGCGGCGAGCTGGTGTTCGACCCGTCCTACCAGGGCAACCCGCTCGTCAACGTGATGGCCATCGGGCTGCTTGAAGAGGGGATGCTCACCCGCGCCTCGGCCGATGGCCCGGGCAACCTCGTCGTCCTCTACGGCTCGGCCACCGGCCGCGACGGCATCGGCGGTGCCTCGGTCCTCGCCAGCGCCACGTTTGGCGACCAGGACCCCAGCAAGCGCCCGTCCGTCCAGGTGGGCGACCCGTTTGCCGAGAAGCTGCTCATCGAGGCCACGCTGGAGCTGATCTCGCGCAAGCTCGTTGTCAGCATCCAGGACCTGGGTGCTGCGGGAATCACCTGCGCCACGTGCGAGACCGCGGACCGCGGCGGCACGGGCATGCTGGTGGACCTTGACGCCATCCCGCGGCGCGAGCCCGGCATGGCGCCGTTTGAGGTGATGATCTCCGAGTCGCAGGAGCGCATGGTCGCCATCGTGGAGCCCGCGCAGTGGGAGGCCGTCCGCGAGGTCTGCCTGCGCTGGGAGCTGCCCGTGGCGATCATCGGCCGGGTGACCACCGACGGCGACATCGTGGTGCTGACGGCGCCTGACGGCTCCGGCGCGCTTGACGCCGATGGCCGTCCGGTTGCCGGTGCCGTGGAGCTGGCTCGCTTGCCCGCCCGCGCGCTTGCCTCGGAGGCGATCGTCTTCAACCGCCTCGCCACGCCGCCCGCCAAGCGCCGCAACACGCCCGCCCCAGGTTCGCCGGCGAAGACGCCAGACACCCTGCCCATGCGCGGCCAAGATCCGGGCGCGGTGCTGCTGGCGCTGGTTGGCACGCCCAACCTATCCAGCCGGCGTCAGGTGTACGAGCAGTACGACAACAACGTGCAGGCTAACACCGTGGCCGGTCCAGGCCGCGGCGCCGCGGTGCTGCGGATCAAGGGCACCACCAAGGGTCTCGTGGCCACCACGGACGGCAACGCGCCGGTCTCAGCGCTTGACCCGTGGCTGGGCGCCGCGTTCTCCGTGGCCGAGGCTGCCCGCAACGTGTCCATCACCGGCGCGCGGCCGCTGGGCGTCACCAACTGCCTCAACTACGGCGACCCCACTCGGCCCGAGGCCTTCTGGGCGCTGGCCGAGGGCGTCCGCGGTCTGGCCGACGCCTGCATCGCGCTAGGGCTGCCGGTCACCGGCGGCAATGTCTCTCTGTACAACGAGGCGCCCGGGTCCGCTATCGCTCCCACGCCCGAGATCGGCATCGTGGGCCTGTTTGACGACATCGCCATCCGGCGTGGCCCGGCCTTCACGGCCGACGGCAACGCGGTGGTGTTGGTGGGCGAGCCCGGGCCGGGTTTGGCCGGGTCCGAGTACGCGAGGCTGGCGGGTGGTGGGGACGTGGACGGGCCGCCGTCCATTGACCTTGCGCGCGAGGCCAAGCTGCAGGAGTTCATCCGCGAGGCGATCGCGCGCGGCCTCGTTGAGGCCTGCCAGGACGTGTCCGGCGGCGGGTTTGCCGTGGCCGTTGCGGAGATGGCCATGTGGGGCGCTCGGGGCGCCACGCTGCGGCTGGGCGTGGGCGAGTCGCCCGCGATCGCGCTGTTTGGCGAGAGCCCGTCACGCCTAGTTGTGGAGGTGGCGCCGCTCCACACGCCCGCGCTGGAGCTGCTGGCCCGCCACTATGGTCTGCCGACGCACGTGCTGGGCAGCACCGGCGGCGACACGCTGCACATCGAGCTTGCCGGCGAAGGCGCCACCGGCGCTGCGGAGGAGCGGGGGAGTGGGATCGCCGACGCCCTCGAGGTCCCCGTTGCGGACCTGCGCCACGCCTGGGAGCACGGGCTCCCGCGGGCGCTGGGCTGGGAGGGCGGCGATGAATCTGACGGGGCCTCTGCGAGAGGGGCCTCTGCGAGAGGCGCCGCTCTGCCGGGTCTTGAGGTGGCGGGCTGATGTGCGGCGTGGTGGGGGTGGTCCTCCCCGGTCGCGGTCACGAGGCAGCCGCAATCGCCGCAACGGCGCTCTTTGCGCTGCAACACCGCGGCCAGGAGTCCGCAGGCGTGGGCGTGGCCGATGCGGGCCATCTCATGATCTACAAGGATTTGGGCATGGTGGCTCAGGTGCTTGACGAGCGGCGCATCCCGTCGCTCAAGGGCGATCTGGCGGTGGCCCACTGTCGGTACTCCACCACGGGCTCCACCGTGTGGGAGAACGCCCAGCCCACGCTCCGGCTAGGCCCGCGGCGGTCCATCGCCATCGGCCACAACGGCAACCTCGTCAACACGCGCGAGCTGCTCGCCCAGCTTGACGGAGGCAAGAGCCGCCTCGCCGCCACCACGGACACGGAGCTGCTGACGGCGATCCTCGCCGATGAGCCCGCGCTGGACACGGTGGTGGCCCTGCGGCGCGTCCTTCCCCGCGTGAAGGGCGCGTTCAGCCTGGTGATCCTGGACGAGCGCCGGGTCATCGGCGTCCGCGACCCCCACGGCTTCCGGCCGCTTGTGCTTGGACGCCTGCCGGACCACGACGACGAATCGAAGACGGCTGGCTGGATCCTCGCATCCGAGACAGCGGCGCTGGACATCGTTGGTGCCGAGGTGGTCCGTGATGTGGAGCCCGGCGAGATGGTGGTGCTGGAGGCTGGGCGTGAGCCCGTCTCGATCCAGTACGCGAAGGCCACGCCCGCGCTCTGCGTGTTTGAGCTCATCTACTTCGCCCGGCCCGATTCGTACATGGAGGGGCGCAACCTCTACGAGGCGCGCCGCCACATGGGCATGCAGCTGGCCGGCGAGCACGCAGTTGAGGCCGACATGGTCATGCCCGTGCCGGACACCGGCGGACCCGCGGCGGCAGGCTACGCGGAGGCGTCGGGCATCCCGTATCGCGATGGCCTGGTCCGCAACCGCTACAGCGGGCGCACGTTCATCCAGCCCTCTCAGGCGATGCGCCAGCGTGGCGTCAACGTGAAGCTCAGCCCGCTGCGCGAGGTCATTCGGGATCGGCGCCTCGTGGTTGTGGACGACTCCATCGTGCGCGGCACCACCACCAAGCAGATCGTCGGCCTGCTCCGGAAGGCAGGCGCCCGCGAGGTCCACGTCCGGATCAGCGCGCCGCCCATCTACCACCCCTGCTTTTACGGCATCGACACGGCCATCCCCCGGGAGTTGATCGCGGCCACGAAGTCCATCGAGGAGATACGCGAGTTCATTGGCGCGGATTCGCTCGGGTATCTCTCGGTGCAGGGCGTGCTGGCGGCATTGGACCTGCCGTACGAGCGGTTCTGCTTCGCGTGCTTTGACGGCAACTAC
>JANYAA010000497.1 GCA_025355255.1 Chloroflexota bacterium
CGACCTTGGCCGCGCGATCGTGAAGGCGCTTTAGGACGGCACCTGTGTCCTCGGCACGATGGCGCACCACGACTACCACGGGCGGGTGGTCCCGGCCCGCGCCGACGTGGCCGCAGGCGAGAAGGGGAGCCTGGCCTACGCCAACAAGCTCCGCGGAGCCCGCGGCGCGAAGCTGCTGGTTGAGCAGGCCGACGGCACGGTGAGCGAGGCGCAGTAGGCGAGGCAGGCCGGCTGCACCGCCACCGCAGCGCAATGACGCGGATGCCGCAATAACGACGTGCCGCGGCGAGCCTGTCGAGTACCCTGTGCGGGCCGATCTTCCAGCAGACCCGGAGACCACCCGCCAATGGCAACCGATCGGGCGCTCGCCGCGCCTTCGTCCCGCACCCGGCGCCTCGCCGCCCTGACCGCCGTTATGGCCATCGTTCTGGCCGCCTGCGGCTCCAGCGCCACCCCGGCGCCCACCGCACCGCCAACGGCCGCGCCCACCACCGCGCCGTCAACCGGCCCCACAGTGGCGCCCTCCACCGCGCCCTCAACCGGCCCAACGGCCGCCGCCATCCCGTCGCCTGAGGCGGGCACGTTCCGCATGGGCACCGAGCCCTGGCTTGGCTATGGCCCGTGGTGGATTGCCGCGGCCAAGGACACCTTTGGCGCCAACGGTGTCACGGCGAAGGTCACCAGCTTCGATACCGACGACCAGATCAACAGCGCGCTGCTGTCCGGCCAGATCGACGGCTCCAACATCGCCACCCACACGGCGCTGCGCCTGATCTCGTCCGGCACACCCATCACGATCGTGCTGCTGCTGGACCAGTCCAACGCGGCCGATGCCATCGTGGCCGGCCCGTCCATCAACTCCATCGCGGACCTCAAGGGCAAGAAGGTTGCCTACGAGGAGGGCACCACGTCGGACATCCTGCTCCGCTACGCCCTCGCGCAGAACGGCATGACCATCAACGACATCGTCAAGGTGCCCACGCCCGCCGCCCAGGCAGGCATTGCGGTGATCGCGGGCAAGGTTGACGCGGCCGTCACCTATGAGCCGTATCTCACCTCGGCGCTCCAGCAGGACGCCAAGTTCAAGCTGATCTACAAGGCCGCCGAGAAGCCCGGCATCATCGGCGACGTCTTTGTTGTCCGCAACGAGTACCTCGCCAGCCACCCGGGCCAGGTCTTCGGCCTGCTCAAGGCGTGGGGCGGCGCTATGGATTTCTACAAGAGCAACACCGCCGAGGCCCAGGGGATCATCGAGAAGGCCGTTGGGGCCAACCCGGGCGATCTCAAGACTGCGTTTGACGGCGTGCAGCTGTACACGCTTGCCGAAGCCAAGGCCCTGATGACGGGCGGCGGCTACGGCGCCACGCTGACCGAGGTCAAGAAGATCGCCACGGACGCGGGGATCATCACGAGCCCGGTGGACGAGACCAAGGTGATGAACACGACGTTCATCACCGCGCTCGTCCCCTGACGGGCGTCGCGCCCCTTTAGCCAGACACCTTGCCGTGAGCGCGACAGCGCCGATGGGTCCTTCCAACGGAGGGGCCCGTCCCGCTGCGCGCCGTCCCGCGCCGCGCCGTGGGCGCACGCACATCACCATCGGCGGCCCCATCGCCCTGCGCACCTACGTGCTTGTGGCGGCGATGGGGTTTGTCCTGTTCCTGATCCTCTGGATCACCGCCCGGCAGCTGGACCTTGCGCCCAAGCTGCTGCTCCCTGGCCCGGCCGAGGTGCTGGGGCGGCTTGGCAAGCTCGCCGGCGACGGCACCCTCACGTCGGACATCGCCGCCTCTGTCTGGCGGATCACGGTGGGGTTCCTCGCAGCCACGGCCATCGCCATCCCCATCGGCGTGCTGATCGGGACGTACCGCATCGCCGAGGCGTTTATCGAGCCGTTTGTAGATTTCGTCCGCTATATGCCGGTCGTGTCGTTTGTGCCCCTCACCATGGTCTGGCTGGGCATTGACGACACACAGAAGTTCGCCATCGTCTTCATCGGGACGTTCTTCCAAGAGGTGCTCCTGGTCATGGACAACACCAAGCGCGTGCCGATGGAACTGGTCAACATCGGCCGGACGCTGGGCATGCGTGATGCCGGCGTGCTCCTCCGCATCGTCGTCCCGTCGGCGGCGCCGTTCATCTGGGACACGCTGCGCATCTCGCTTGGCTGGGCTTGGACATGGGTGGTGGTGGCGGAGCTCGTGGCCGCCACGTCCGGTCTTGGCTACCGGACCAACGTGGCCATCCGGTTTGGCCAGATGGACACGATCGTCGGCTACCTCATCGTCCTGGGCGTCCTGGGTCTTGTCACGGACCAGGTGATGAAGGCCGTGGGCCGCTTCCTCTTCCGCTGGGCCGAACGGTGAGCGTGGTCGCCGTGCCGCGCCTCCAGGCTGTGGGCGTGGAGAAGGTCTTTGAGGGCAAAAGGCCCGTGCACGCGCTTGGCCCGCTTGACCTTTCGCTGGCCGAAAACGAGTTTGTCTCCATCGTGGGCACGTCTGGCTGCGGCAAGTCCACGCTGCTCATGGTGGCGGCCGGGCTGACCGAGCCCACCGCCGGCGAGATCCTGGTGGACGGCGAGCCCATTCGCGGCGCCGGCCGGGATCGCGGCGTGGTCTTCCAAACGTACACGCTGTTCCCGTGGATGAGCGCGCGCGACAACGTGGAGTTCGCGCTGCGGGGCGAGGGGCTGCCCGCGGCCGAGCGGCGGCGGGTGGCGCTGGAACATCTGGAGCTGGTGGGCCTGTCCAAGTTCGCCGACGCCTACCCGCGCCAGCTCTCGGGCGGCATGAAGCAGCGCGTCGCGATTGCCCGGGCGCTCTGCTACCGGCCGCAGATCCTGCTCATGGACGAGCCGTTTGGCGCGCTCGACGCCCAGACCCGCCTGCTCATGCAGGAGCTGCTCACGCGGATCTGGGAGGCGCACAAGCTCACGGTCCTCTTCATCACGCACGATGTGGACGAGGCGGTGTACATCAGCGACCGCGTCATCGTGATGACGAACCAGCCGGGCCGGGTCAAGGAGGAAGTGGCCATCACCCTGCCCCGCCCCCGGACCATCGAGATCCAGGAGGCACCGGAGTTCCTGGCTCTGCGCCACCGGATCCTGACATCCATTCGCGAGGAGTCGCTGGCCCGCGAGCCCGGCTTCAGCGTCGGCTCCTGAGCGCTGATGGCGGCCGCAGGACGACCGGAGGCCCGATGCGCCGCCCAGCGGCTCAACTGCGCGGTGCCCACGCGTTTTGGCCGCCCAGCGGCTCGACTGCGCGCCAGCGTGGCCTCTTGGCGATACCCCGGCGCGCAGGCGGTGTTGAACGCGGACCGTTTGTCACGGCACCGCGCAGTTGAG
>JANYAA010000049.1 GCA_025355255.1 Chloroflexota bacterium
CTGGCGGTGGCGGCGGTGTTTGGGCCGATGGCCCGCCGCGCTCGGCTTGACGGGCGGGCGCTGTTGGTGGGCGGCCTGTTGTACGTGGTGTACCTGGCGCTCGTGGGCGCCGAAGTGGCGGGTTTCCTCCCGGCGGTCTGACCTGGGCGGGTCGGTCGTGCGGCAGATATTCCCCGCGGACATCGTTTCGGGCGGCATCGCGTCGCAGTGATGCCGCCGGGGCATCACTGCGGCACTGTCGCGCCACACCACCCGCGTTTCTGCCCCAGCAAACCCCCGTTGGCCTCGCTGCGGCGCCCGCGGTCAAGATCGATGCCCCCCCAGGAATACTCAGGTTGCCAGGGCTCCAAGTGCGGAGTGCTAGACTCGATTCAAAGGGACCTCACCACCCGTCCGGCCGTTTGCACGCCATTGGAGCCGCCCCGATGTCCAGCCAGCCGTCCGCCGCAGTCTCCGCCAAGGCCAACCCGCTCGACGAGCTGATCGCCTATTTCGAGGGCGACTACGTTGCGCTCAAGGACGCGAACGTCAGCATCATGACGCACGCATTCATGTACGGGACGGCGACGTTTGAGGGCATCCGCGCCTACTGGAATGCGGAGCAGGGCACGCTCTACGCGCTGTTTGTCCGCGAACATGTTCGCCGCATCCGCAACTCAGCGAAGTTGCTGTTGATGGAGAACGTTCCGTCCGAGGACGAGCTGGTGGAGATCATCTGCGAGACCATCCGACGCAACGCCTTCCGTGAGGACGCGTACATCCGGCCGTCGTTCTACAAGAGCACGCGGGCCATCGGTGTTCGGCTGCACCACCTTGACCACGAGCTGTACGTGATCGCCACGCCGTTTGGCAACTACATCGACATCGAGAAGGGCGTCCGCGTGATGTCCTCCTCTTGGCGGCGCAACGCCGATGAGGCGCTGCCGGCCCGCGGCAAGCTTGTGGGCGGCTACGTGAACATGGCGTTCCAGAAGTCCGAAGCGGAGCTCAACGGCTTCGACGAGGCGCTGGTGATGACGCCCGACGGCCACGCCTCGGAGGGCTCGGCCGCCAACTTGTTTGTCGTGCGCGACGGCGTGCTGCTGACGCCGCCCGTGTCGGATGACATCCTTGAGGGCGTGACCCGCAAGGCAATCCTCGGCCTCGCCGAAGACCTGGGCATTCCCACCGAGGTCCGCTCCATCGATCGCTCGGAGCTCTACGTTTGCGACGAGGCGTTCCTGGTGGGCACCGGCGTCCAGGTGAGCCCGGTCATCGAGGTGGACCACCGCGCGGTGGGCGACGGCAAGATCGGCCCGATCTCGCGCAGGATCAGCGAGCGCTATTTCGCGGCGGTCCGGGGCAACCTGCCCGAGTACCGGAGCTGGCTGACCGTCATTCGCTAGGCGCGGAGGCCCGCGGCGCTACAGCCTGGCGCGGTCCCGAACCTCGGCGAGCCCCGCCTCCGCGAGGCCAGCATCGGGGCCGATGTACCCAAGGGTTGGCGCGGTGAGATCCGGCGCCTTCTGCCCCAGCGTGACGATGATCTGGGCCGCAATCGTCGGGTCTGTGATCGTGGTCGCCTGGACGCCGTACGACTTCTTGAGAAACGCGATCGTCTGCTGCAGCTGGGACTCCGCACCGTTGTAGACCACGATCTGCGTGGCGGGGGCGACCGCCGCCTTGAGGTTGGGCGCGGACGCGTTCATCCCGTAGAACGAGAGGTAGTCCGCGTTGTCTGTGGCAAGGCCAGTTCGACCGGAGCCGTTGAGGACCCACACGGTGGCCGATTCGGCGGCCAGCGCCTCCCGGGCAGCAAGGAGCGACTGGTCGGTGTTGAAGGCCTGCGCCGCGGCCTGCCGGACACGCGCCGCGTTGATCACCACGTTGCTGTTGGTCCCGCCGGAGGGGCCCCACATGTCAACCGCGTAGAAGGGGGGCCCGAAGACGTAGCTTTTGATGTTCTTCGTGTCCACCTTCTCCGCCAGCGCCAGCAGCGACGGCAGCTGATCGGTGGGGATGTCGGTCTTGACCGACGTCTTGAGCGCGTCCACAAGGGCCGGCAGGTTGGCCAGCACCGACCTGACGTCCATCTGCTGGCGCACCGACAGGATGACCCGCTGCTGGCGATAGCCCCGGTCATAGTCCGTGGACATGCCGTGGCGCGACCGCGCGTACACAAGGGCCTGGGTGCCCGTCATATGCTGCGGACCGGCCGGAATGTAGATCCGAGTGTGTGCGCCGTCGGTGATGGGGAAGCCGCTGTCGGCGACGGGGATCTGGACGTTGACCAGCACCCCGCCGATCGTGTCCACCGACGTCACGAAGCCCTGGAAGTTCACCATCACGTAATAGTTGATGTTGATCCCGTACAGGTTGCCAAGGATCGCCTTGAGCGCAGTAAAGCCACGAGTGTTAGCCGTCTTGCCGGGCCACAGGTCGGTCCGGTTTCGGTTGGCGGCAAACCAGCTGTTGATCTTGCCCCCGTACGCGGATCCCCAGAGCGGCTGGGCGTTGGCCGGGACCGGCACGCCCACGCTGTCGCGCGGCACCTGGAACATCGCCACGCGGCCAGTGCCCGGGTCGATGGACGCGACGATCATCGTGTCGGTGTTGAAGGTGCTGGAGTTGCCGCGCTGGTCGCTGCCGATGAGCAGGATGTTCAGCCGGTCGGTGCCGTTCCACGGGGGCAGCGTGGGGGCGATGGTGCCGGCGGCGGACGGGTTGGGCGTTGGCGGCGCGTCGGTGGGCAGCGGCGTGTCGCCGACACCGTCGGACGCGCCCGGGGAGGGGGCGCCGCCAGGAGCGGGAGAGTCCGCAGGCTGGTTGCACGACGGGTCGGTGGAGTCTGAAGTGAAGACGCAGTTGACGAGGTCCAGCGCCATTGCGTTGTACCGCGCCACTGCCACATGGCCACCGGCCATCACCAGGATCACGCCAATCAGCCCGGCCGCCGAGACGGACCCGAGCGCAATGCGCCCCGAACTCCGGCTGCGGCCGCGCGTTGACCCAGCACCATCCGCCTCGTTGAGGAACCGCGCAACCTGCCATGCGTCCACCACGGCCACCAGTCGGTAGACGAAGGCGATCGCGTTGATCACGAAGAGCGCGATCAGCACTGGCTGCTGCACCACAAATCCGAGGAGTTCCACCCGGTTGGCCCGCAGCACAATGCCGCCCATCAGCGCGAGCGTCAGCAGCGGCGCCGCGGCAAACCCAAGCGCTCGGGTGAAGGCGCCCGCGTAGGCGTGCCCGAGGCCCGGGAACAGCAGGGACAGGAACGCGGCGGCGAATGCGGAGCGCTCACGCGGCGCACGAGGGGAGGTCGACATCGCGCGGATCATACGCCGGTACCGCACGCCGAGGATTCTGGCCCCTGTCGATGGCTCGCCGCGCAGCCGCTAGCCTCGCCGTCGGCGCAGGACCGGCCTGTGTTCCGTAGACTGGTGGCCCGCCGCAGCCCGCCCGAGAGCCGCGACCGCGCCGCATGAGGCCCGATGTTCCAGCCCGTCTCCGCCCGACCTGACTTTGTCGCCCAGGAGCACGCCTTGCTCCGCGAGTGGGCTGAGCGGCGCACGTTCGCCCGCCTCCGCGCCCAGAACGCCGGCGGGCCGCGCTACAGCTTCCTCGACGGGCCCATTACCGCCAACAACCCGATGGGCGTCCACCACGCCTGGGGCCGCTCCTACAAGGATCTCTACCAGCGCTTCCACGCGATGCTGGGCGAGGACGAGCGGTACCAGAACGGGTTTGACTGCCAAGGCCTGTGGGTGGAGGTCAACGTCGAGAAGGCGCTGGGCTTTACCTCTAAGCGCGACATCGAGGCCTTTGGCATTGCGGAGTTTGTCCGCCTGTGCAAGCAGCGCGTCCTGACCTACGCGGCACGCCAGACCGAGCAGAGCATGCGCCTTGGCTACTGGATGGACTGGAACGATCCGGCCGAACTGCTCCGCCTGCGCGACATGCTGGGCGAGGACCCCACCCAGATCACCACGGTGCAGGGCCCCAAGGGCTCGGTCACGGACACCGTCGAGATGATCGTGGGCCGCTTGGGCATGCCAGAACTTGGCGGCAGCTACTTCACGTTCAGCAACGAGAACAACGACCTCATCTGGGGCTTCCTGGCCGAGTGCAACAAGCGCGGCTGGGTCTACCGCGGCCACGACACCATGCCGTGGTGCCCGCGCTGCGGGACCGGCCTCTCGCAGATGGAAATGAACGAGGGCTACCAGGACCGCGAGGATCCGGGGCTCACCGTGCGCTTTCCCCTGGTGGACCGCCGCGGCGAGGCGCTGCTCGTCTGGACCACCACCCCGTGGACGCTTGCGGCCAACGTTGCCGCCGCCGTGGGTGCGGACCTCCCGTACGTGCGCGTGCGCCAGGGCGAGGACACGTTCTGGCTTGGCAAGGCCAGCCTCAAGCGCGCCTTGCGCGGCCCATTCGAGATCCTCGAGGAGCGCCCCGGCAGGGAGCTCGCCGGTTGGGGCTACACCGGCCCCTTTGACGCGCTGCCCGCCGTCGCCACGGCATTTGCTGAGGCCGGCTACCAGCACAAGGTGGTCGTCTGGGACCAGGTGGGCGAGGACGAGGGGACGGGCATCGTCCATATCGCGCCCGGCTGCGGCGCCGAGGACTACCAGCTGGGCCACGCCATCGGCCTGCCCGTCATTGGCCCCATCGACGAGGACGGCCGCTACTACGACGGCTTTGGCTGGCTGAGCGGCAAGGACGCCCCAGAGGTTGCCGAAGAGGTTGTCAGCGACCTTGAGCAGCGCGGCTTCTTCTATCACCTTGAGCCGTATTCGCACCGCTACCCGCACTGCTGGCGCTGCAGCACGCCGCTGCTGTTCAGGCTCGTGGACGAGTGGTACATCAGCATGGGCCCGGTCTACAGCCAGCCCCGCGAGACGCTCACCAAGGAGCAGGTGGACGCGAGCCTCCGCTACCAGATCATGGAGGTGGTGGACCGGATCCGGTGGATCCCGGGCTTCGGCTATGACCGGGAGCTGGACTGGCTGCTCAACATGCGCGACTGGATGATCTCCAAGAAGCGCTACTACGGGCTCGCGCTGCCCATCTACGACTGCATGGCCTGCGGTGCGTTTGACGTCATCGGCGGCCGCGAAGAGCTGAAGGCGCGGGCCGTGGCCGGCTGGGACGCCTTTGAGGGCCACACCCCCCACCGCCCCTACGTGGACGAGGTCAAGATCGCCTGTTCCAAGTGCGGGGAGCCGGTCTCGCGCATCACCGACGTGGGCAACCCCTGGCTGGACGCGGGGATCGTGCCGTTCTCCACGCTCCACTTCCGCGAGGACCCGGAGTACTGGGCGAAGTGGTTCCCAGCCGACTTCATCAGCGAGTCCTTCCCGGGCCAGTTCCGCAACTGGTTTTACGCGATGCTCGCCATGAGCACCGTGCTCCGCCGTGAGGAGCCGTTCAAGACGATCTTTGGCTACGCCACGCTCTTCGGCGAGGACGGGCGGCCCATGCACAAGAGCTGGGGCAACGCCATCGAGTTTGACGAGGCCGCTGAGCGCATGGGCGTGGACGTCATGCGCTGGATGTATGCGTCCGCGCGGCCCGACGACAACATCCTGTTTGGCTGGCATGCCGCGGACGAGGCCCGGCGCGGCCTCCTGGTGCTGTGGAACGTCTACGCGTTCTTCGTCACCTACGCACGTCTGGCCGGCTGGACCCCGGCGGCCGGAGCACCGCCGCTGGAGGAGCGCCCGCCGCTGGACCGCTGGATCGTCTCGCGCATGGCCGGTGTCACGGCGCAAGTTGAGGCGCGGCTTCGCGATTACGACGTTGAGGCGGCCACGCGCCACCTCGACGGCTTCATCGACGACCTGTCCACCTGGTACCTGCGCCTCTCGCGCCGGCGCATGTCGCGCAGCACGGGCGCGGACCGGGACTCGGCGTTCGCCACGCTCCACCAGGTGCTGACTGCGCTGGCCCGGACCGTCGCACCCATCCTGCCGTTCTTGTCCGAGTCGATCTACGGCAACCTCGTAGCCTTGGTGGACCCGGGCGCGCCGGACTCCGTCCACCTCTCAGGCTGGCCGGCCGCCGAGCTGGCGCCGCTCCGCGACGAGGCGCTCGAGGACGCGATGGCCGTGGCCCGCAAGGCCGTGGACCTTTCGCGGACCTTGCGCGGGCAGGCCGGGCTCAAGGTTCGCCAGCCGCTCGCCCGTCTCTGGGTGGCGCTGCCGGGTCGCCAGGTGGGCGAGCTGGACGCGCTGTTGGAGCTGGTTCGCGCTGAGGCCAACGTCAAGGACGTGGAGCTCATCGGCGACGAGTCGGACCTCGTGGATCGCGGCGTCAAGGTGCTGCTGCCCAAGGTTGGCACGAAGCTCGGCGGGCAGATCCCGGCCGTCATGGCCGCGGCACGCGAAGGGCGCTTCTCCATCAACCCGGACGGGTCCGTCACCCTTGAGGGTCTGACGCTGGCGCCCGACGAGGTGGAGGTTCAGGCCACGCCCCGTCCCGGCACCGCCGTTGCGCATGACGGCGGCCTCGTCGCCATCATCGACACGGTCATCACCCCCGAGCTGCGCGCTGAGGGCGATGCACGCGAGCTCTCGCGAGCTATTCAGGACCTACGAAAAGAGGCCGAGCTGGACCTCGATGCGCGGATCACGCTCTGGATTGCCGGGGTTGGCCTTGAGGTGGAGCCGCACCTCGCCGGGGTTGCCGCCGACACGCTGGCCGACGAGGTTCGCCGTGACGCGCCGCCCCCGGACCTGCGGGTGGCCACGGTGAAGCTTGACGCGGGCGAGGCGCAGATCGCGCTCCGCGCAATCGACGGGACGGGCGCCGCATGACGAACCAGAGCGTGCCCGTCGCCGACGGCGACGGGCTGGACGACGAGGTCATCGACGACGACGAGCCCGACACGGTGGCAACCGCGACGTCTTGGCGCGGTCCGTCCATCGGCCGCTGGGTGCTGTTTGGCGTCCTCGCAATCGCCATCGTGGTGCTCGACCAGATTGCCAAGGCGTGGGTGGTGACCAACCTCGTGGAGGGCCGCGACGCCACCGACATCATCGGCACATACCTGCGCCTTGTGCACGGGCGCAACTCGGGGATCCTCTTCGGGATGCTGCCTCAATCGGCCAGCGCCTTCGCCATCGTGTCGCTGGTGGTGATCGCCGGGATCATGGCCTACCACTGGAAGTCCGGCCGCGGCATCGTCACGACCATCGCCCTTGGGCTGCTGCTCGGCGGGGCCATCGGCAACTTCCTTGACCGCCTCCGGTACGGTGCAGTGGTGGACTGGATCGACATGGGCGTCGGCTCCACCCGCTTCTGGACCTACAACATCGGAGATGCCGCGATCACCACGTCGATCATCCTGATCATCGCCATGGCCTTCTTCCCGGTCGTCGCGTCCTGGGGGACCGATGGCTGACGACGGGCGACGGGAGGAAGACCCGGAGTCCCAGGACGCGCCCGAGCTGCTGGACGCGGTCCTGCCGGATGACGAGTTTGTCAGCGAGTTCGCCGGTGACGACGAACTGGAGCCCGATCTCCCGCTGACGCCGGCGCCGCCGTCGATTGAGCCCGGGCCGCGACGCCTGGTGGTGCCTGAAGGCGAGGTCATCCGCCGCGTGGACCGGTTTGTGGCGGACCGCACCGGCCTGTCGCGCTCGTACGTGCAGAAGCTGATCTCCGAAGGGCTGCTGGTGGACGACACCGGGCGCCGCCTCCGCGCAAACAGCGAGGTCCGCGGCGGCGCAGTCACCCTCGAGGTGCCGCCGCCGGAGATCCCGTTCCACCTGGAGCCGGACCCCACCATCCCCATCACCGTGGTGTACGAGGATGACGACATCCTCATCGTGGACAAGCAGGCCGGGCTCGTGGTGCACCCGGCTCCCGGCCACTGGCGCGGCACACTCGTCAACGCCCTGCTGGCGCGCGGCGACCACTACGGCGGCATCGCCGTCGTCGCCCGGCCCGGCATCGTGCACCGCCTGGACCGCGACACGTCGGGGCTGCTCATCGTGGCCCGCAATGACGCCGCGCAGCAGTCCGTGATGGCGCAGCTCAAGGCGCGCCGCGTCCGAAAGACGTATCTCGCGCTGGTGCAGGGCTCGGTCAGCGCCGCTATCGGGCGGATTGAGGCGCCCATCGGCCGCGACCCCAAGGATCGCAAGCGCATGGCGGTGGTGCCTGACGGTCGTGCCGCCGTCACCGGCTATCGCGTCCGCGAGCGGTTCCGCGACTGGACGCTGCTGGAGCTTGACCTGATCACCGGGCGAACCCACCAGATCCGTGTGCACTTTGCCGCGCTGGGCCATCCCGTCGCGGGCGACCCCGTGTACGGCACCGGCACCTCGCGCAAGGGGCCCGACGGCCTGGAGCGGCTCTTCCTCCACGCATGGCGCGTGGAGCTGGTCTCGCCCGGCACCGCCAAGCTGATCCGCGTGGAGGCGCCGCTGCCGGTGGAGCTGGAGTCGGTCCTCGAGGGGCTGCGCGCGGGCGAGACATCGGCTGGCCGACGTCACGTGGGCGGACCTGCATGAGCAGCCCCGAGGTGCTCGAAGGCGCCCCGGGCGCCCAGCTGGTGATCATCAGCGGGCCGTCCGGCGTGGGCAAGGACACCATCATTGATGCCCTGCGCGCCCGGCCGCGGGACCCCGACTACCACTATGTCGTTACCTGCACCACGCGGCTGCCGCGGCCCGGCGAGATCCCCGATGTCTCGTACCAGTTCCTCACGGAGCCCGCGTTCCTCGCGCTGCGCGATGCCGGCGAGCTGCTTGAGGCCAACGAGGTCCACGGCCACTGGTATGGCACGCCCCGCCGGCAGGTCGCCGCCGCCCTCGCACAGGGCCACGACGTGATCCTCAAGATCGACGTCCAGGGCGCAATGGTGGTCAAACAGCGTGTGCCGGATGCGCTGCTCGTCTTCATGGTGCCGCCGTCGCTGGAGGCGTTGTTCCAGCGGCTCCGCTCGCGCGCCACGGAGACCGCCGACGAGCTGGAGCTCCGCCAGCGCAACGCCGCCATCGAGATTGGCCGCCAGGGCGACTACGACCGCGTGGTGGTCAACGAGACCGGCCAGGTGGAGCGGACCGCTGCGGAGATCGAGGCGATCATCAGCCAGGAGAAGCGCCGGAACGCCGAGCGGCGGATCCGGGTTCGCTGAGGGGCGCGTCGCCCATGCTGCCGCAGGGTGAGGACGATGCGCTCCGGCGGGTGCGCGTGGCGGTGGATGCGCCCGGAGGCGCCGGCCCACGAACATGGACCTATGCAGTCCCGCTCGCGCTTGCGGGTCTTGAGACGGGCGAGGCGGTGCTCGTGCCGTTTGGCAAGGGCGGGCGACAGGCGCTGGGCATCGTCATGGGTCCCGCAGTTGGCGTGAGCGCCGACGCCGTCGCGGCCGAAGCTGAGATCCGCCCAATCGGCGCCCGCATCCGAAGCGGTGGGCCGTTGCTGCCGCCGCTCGCGCTGGCGACTGCCGACGCGATCGCCGCGCACTATCTCGCGCCGGTGGCCGCGGTCATCCGGGCCATGCTCCCGCCGGGGCTGCTCGAGCGCCTTGAGCTTGTCGCGGAGCTGACGCCCACCGGTGAAGCGCGACTTGGCGCGAGGGACGGGGGTGGGCTGGCAGCAGCCGATGTCGCCTTGCTGGACGATCTTGGCGGCAAGCCCCGCGTTGTCCGAGACCTGGGCACGCCCGAGGGCCGCGCCGCGCTGCTGCGCCGTATCCGCGCGCTGGCTGACGACGGCCTGGTGGATCTGGAGTGGATGCTGCTGGGCGCCTCGGCCGGGCCGCGGTATGAGCGGCGGGCATGGCTCACCGATGAGGGCGCTGCGGCTGCTGCGGCGATGGCGGCGGGTGAGCGTCTGGCGGGCCGACCCCTCGGACCCCGCCAGCGGGCTGTGCTGGAGGAGCTGGCCGGTGCACCTGACGCCGCGCCGGGGGCGGAGGGCATCGCGACCGCCGCCCTCTCCGAGCGTCACGGCGCCGCATCGCTGGCAGGTCTGGCGCGGCGCGGGCTGGTGCACACGGAGGCCCGTGAGCGTCCGCGCCGCCCCCTCGAAGGTCGTCCCGTCCCTTCGCGTGGCGCCCGGCCCTCGGGATCCAGGCTGACGCCAGATCAGGCGACGGCGCTGGCCTTGATCTCGACCGCCGTCGCGGCGCACAGTTCCACGCCGCTGCTGCTCGACGGCGTCACCGCTGGCGGCAAGACCGCCATCTACGTGGAGGCGATTGCGGCATCGCTGGCGGCTGGTCGCCCCGCGATGCTCCTGGTGCCGGAGATCGCGCTGTCGGTGCCCATCACGGATCGGCTGCGGGCGGATCTGGCGGCGCGCATCGCTGTGGTCCACTCGGGCCTTGGGGAGGGGGAGCGGGCCGACGAGTGGCGCCGCATCCGCGCGGGCGACGTGGACGTGGTGGTGGGGACGCGGACGGCGCTGCTGGCGCCGCTGGCGGACGTGGGGCTGATCATCGTTGACGAGGAGCACGACGCCGCGTACAAGAGCGACCGCACGCCGCGCTTCCACGCCCGTGACGCGGCCGTGGAGTTGGCGAAGCGCGCCCGTGCTGCGATTGTGCTTGGCAGCGCCACGCCAGCGGTAGAATCGATGGGCCGCGCGCGATCCGGCGAGTGGCGCCGGGCTGTGCTGCCGGTGCGGGCGTCGGGTCAGGAGCCCGTTGTGCATGCGGTGGACATGCGCGCGGAGCTTGCTGCCGGCAACCGCGACGTCCTGTCAACCCCCCTGGCCGAGGCGCTCGCCGCGCTGGACACGGACAAGGGCGACCGGGCGATCCTGCTGATTAATCGCCGCGGGTCGGCATCAGTGGTCATCTGCCGCGACTGCGGCCACACCCAGGCGTGTCCCGACTGCGAGCGTCCGCTCGTCTTCCACCAGGCCGGGGGCTCGCTGCGTTGCCACCACTGCGGCCGAGCGTGGCCGGCGGCTGTGCGCTGCCCAAGCTGCGCATCACCCCGTATCCGGTTCCTCGGCGGTGGCACGGAGCGTGTGGAGCAGGAGGTCCGCACCAGGTTCGCGTCGTTGCGCGTTGGGCGGCTGGACCGCGATATCGCCGAGCGCAAGGGCGCGGCTGAGCGTGTGCTGGACGCATTTGCGGGCGGCGGGCTGGACGTGCTGGTGGGGACGAGCCTGGTGGCGAAGGGGCTCGACGTGCCAGAGGTGACGCTGGTGGGTGTCGTGTCCGCCGACGTTGCGCTCAACCTGCCGGACGAGCGCGCCGTGGAACGCACCTACCAGCTGCTGGCG
>JANYAA010000066.1 GCA_025355255.1 Chloroflexota bacterium
CACCTGGCCCAACCGCAACAGCCGGTCCGTCCGCATCGCCCGGATCCGACGCCGGGTCGGTTGGCCCGGTGACCGTACCCGTGGCCGATGATGGCACCTTCGACACGCCGCTGGACCTTTCGACCGGCAGCTGGCAGATCGTGGTGACCGCGTCATCGTCCGACGGGAAGCTGGTCTCCATCACGCGTCACGTGACCGTGGCGTACCTCGGGGTGACCCTGGTGGTGCGCGTGCAGGGTGGCAGCTCCTGGATTTCGGCCAAAGTTGATGGCAAGTTTGACCCGCGGACCACCGCGACGGGGATCCTGCTCCATCAGGGCGAAACGCTGACGTTCACCGCGAAGAAGTCCGTGCGGATCAAGACCGGCATTTCGAGCATCACCTATTTCACGTTCAACGGGCAGGAACTCGGGCGGCTCTCCACCAAGAACGTCACCGAGATCTGGGTGTTCGCCCCGCCCGACGCGCCGGTGAAGACCGACAAGCTCTGAGATGGCGGAACGGCTCGTCGAGCTCGCCCGGCAGCTGCAGGACGTTTGTCTTGCCCGTCGGCTCACCGTGGCCACCGCCGAGTCCTGTACGGGTGGTCTCGTCGCCCACGCAATCACGGAGGTCTCCGGCGCATCTGGATACCTCGTCGGCGGCGTCGTCGCCTATTCAGACGCGGTGAAGCGCGACGTGTTGGGCGTCCCGGCCGCGATGCTGCTTGCGCACGGCGCCGTGTCTGCACAGGTGGCCGTGGCCATGGCGGAGGGCGTGCGTGCCCGAATGGGGACCAGTCTGGCCGTGGCGGTGACGGGCGTCGCTGGTCCATTGGGCGGCACCGATGCCAAGCCGGTGGGTCTCGTCTACGTGGCAGTTGCAAGCAACGGGATCCCCGAGGTCCGCCGTCACCAATGGCCCGGTGACCGCTCGGCCAACAAGGAGTTGAGCGCCGCTGTGGCGTTGGAGCTCCTGCTGGCCCACGCTCTGGCGGTGACGGCATGACCGCACGGGGCGCGGCCTCGGTTGCGGCGGGGCTGGCACCGGCCCGGAAGTCACGCCCCATCCGGCCGGGGGAGCGGATCCACATCGTTGGCGCCGCGGGTGCCGGCGCCTCAGCGGCCGCGCTGCTGGCCACGTGGGCGGGGGCCGACGTCAGCGGCTGCGATCCGGGCGGCCCCAGCTCCTACACGCCGGCCCTCGATGCTCTCGGCATCCCCGTCGCGCCGGCGCACGATCCGTCGCATGTCCTCGTGGGGCAACCGGAGCGGCTGGCGGTCACCAAGGCGCTGACGGCCATCGACCCCCACAACCCCGAGCTTGCGGCAGCCCGCGCCGCCGGTCTGCCTGTGGAGCCGTGGCAGCAGGTGGTGGCCGACGCCGCATGCGGACGGCGCCTCGTTGGCGTGGCGGGCACACACGGCAAGAGCACCACGTCCGGCTGGCTCGTTCACGTTCTGGCGGCGGCTGGGGCGGACCCGGGCGCGTTTGTGGGCGCGCTGCTCCCGGCGTCGCTCACGGGACTGGGCTTGGCGGCGACTGCGCGACAGGGCAGGGGAGCCGCCTTCGTCGTCGAGGCAGACGAGTACGCCGGCAACTTCGACCCATATCACCCCGAGATCATCATTCTCACCTCTGCCGAGTGGGATCACCCAGACGTGTTTGAGGACCGCGCGGCGGTCCTGGTCGCCTTTGAGGCGTGGATCCGGGCGTCGGCCCCCGTCGTCACGGCCCTTGGGCGCACGCCGGTCCTGGTGGCCAACGTAGCGGACGACGGTGTGGCCGAGATCTGCGGACGGCTGGCCGACTGGCCCGGACGCCTGCTCGCGACGCGGATTGTCGATGCCGCTGGACACGACGCACCCAAAGCCCACCTGCATACCGCCCTCGGCGCCGCGCAACTGCTTGAGGCGCGCATCACCGCGCTGGAGTGCGAGCACACCGTGCTGGAGGTTGCGGGGTTGGACACCGCACCTGTGATCATCGCGCTGCGGTCGGCTGGTCGCCACAACGCGGCCAACGCGCTTGGTGTGGCCGGGGCGGCGCTTGCACTTGGGATTGCACCGGTGGCAATTGCCGAGGGCCTGGGCAGCTTCGACGGCGTGGGCCGCAGGCTTGAGCGCAAGGGGGAGGCGCGGGGCGTCGTCGTGTATGACGACTACGGCCATCACCCGACGGCCATCCGCGAGACGCTTGCCGCTGTCCGCCAGCGTGAACCCGGGCGACGGGTGTGGGCTGTGTACGAGCCGCTCACGTTCCACCGCACGGCCGCCCTCCTTGATGATTTCGCTGCAGTCCTTGCCACGGCCGATGCCGTCGCCGTGGCCGACATCTGGGCCGGACGCGACACCGACCTGACCGTGACCTCGTCGGTGGCGCTTGCGGCGGCCGTCGCGCACAGGCGGCCGCTGATCCCCGTTGCGGCGCCAGGGTCGGTGGAGGCCACCGCGCGCTGGCTTGCCCGGGAGGTCCACGAGGGCGACGCGGTGCTGGTCATGGGGGGAGGCCAGTCCTATCGGATCGGCGAGCTCCTGCTGGAGCACCTGACGGCTCAGGGCGCGCTGTGAGCATCGCGTACGCCGCGGCGGGCGAGCTGCTCGACGCCTGGGTCAACGCCCGCGCTGGTCACGACGGCGATGCCTTCACGGCCATCTTCGACACAGACGCCACGCTTGCGCTCAACCCGTGGGACCCGCCGCTCGCCGGTCACAACAACCTGCGGGCATACTTGCTGACGGCAGCATCAACCGAGCAGGGGCTCGAGCTGGTTGTCGAGCGCCACTGGGTCTCAGCGGACACGGTGCTCGCAGCATGGCATGCCGGCTGGACGGACCGCGACGGAGCGGTTGTCCGACAGGCAGGGTTTGTCGCGGCAGATATCGGCAACAGTGGGCGCATCGTGCACATGCGGTTGTGGACCATGGTGCGCGACAGGCACGCAGAGGGATAGAAGGAGCGCTGGTGGCTGGCGAAGCCTCGTTCGACGTCGTGTCGGACTTTGACGAGATGGAACTCCGGAATGCGCTAGACCAGGTGCGGCGCGAGGTCCAGCAGCGCTTTGACTTCAAGGGCGCCCACGTGGACCTGACGCAGGAGAAGGACCAGATCGTGCTGGTCACCGACAGCGAGATGCGCGCGCGCTCCATCCGGGATCTCCTAGAGTCGAAGGCGGTCCGGCGCGGCCTGTCGCTCAAGATCTTCGACTGGGGCGATGTGAAGCCTGCAGGCGGCAACCTTGTCCGCCAGGAGATCACGCTCCGGCGGGGCTTGCCTGACGACCTCGGGCGCAAGCTTGTCAAGCTCATCCGGGACGAGTTCCCCAAGGTCCAGCCGCGGATCCAGGGTGACGCCATCCGCGTGGCCAGCAAGAGCAAGGACGACCTGCAGAAGGTCATCGTCCGACTTCGAGAGCTCGACGAAGCCGTCCCGCTCCAGTTTGAAAACTACAGGTAGGAGGTTCAAATGCCCGGTGCCCATTCAGCACGCTGGGTGATGGTGGCTGTCGCAGTCATCGTGATCGCGGGGCTGCTGGTGGCCATGATGGCCCCCGGTGTCGCGGTCGCGCCCAACTAGTCGCCCGGTTACACTCCGCAATTCACCGCCAGCAGACCCCGGCAACGGGCGGACCGCCGCCTTCGCCGGCACCGGAGGACCCGCATGCACCCCGACGACGAGCTGACCGACGCATTTGCTTCCGAAGCGGTTGCCGATGGCCCCATCGATAGCGCCGCCGACCTCCCTGCCGAGATGACCGACGATGCGCCCGCTGCTGAGCCCGCGGGCGAGGCGGGCGATGGCGACGCCGAAGCCGCAGCGGTCGAGGATCGCGAACACGCAGCCAGCGCCCCCGCGCCAAAGACCGTGGCGGAGCTTGTGGCCGCCACGCTGCGCGCAGCCGGGGTCCGCCTCGCGTTCACCGTTCCGGGCGAGAGCTTCCTGCCGGTGCTTGATGCGCTCCACGCCCAGGGTATCCGCGTTGTGGGCACGCGCCACGAGGGGGCGGCTGCTATGGCCGCCGAGGCCTACGGCCAGCTCACCGGCCGCCCTTCCGTGTGCCTTGGGACGCGTGCGGTGGGCGCCGCCAACCTCGCCATCGGCATCCACACGGCCACGGCTGATTCCACGCCGATGTTTGTCCTTGTCGGTGGGGTTGCCCGGCCGCTGCTGGGCCGCGAGGCGTTCCAAGAGGCGGACCTCGTCGCCACCATTGGCGGTCTGGCGAAGTGGGCTGGCACCATCGACGATGCTGAGACCGCCGCGGCCACACTCGAAGCCGCCGCGCACGCCGTGCTTGAGGGACGGCCGGGTCCGGCGCTGCTGGTCCTGCCCGAGGACGTCCTTGGCGAGGCGCTGCCGGCCGGCACCAGCGTTCCGTCAGTGCGCGTCCACCCGGCGTCTGCGGACGCGTCTGAGGTTCGCGCCGTCCTCAACGCGATCGCCAGCGCAGAACGCCCCGTGATCATTGCGGGGGCGGGCGTGCTGCGTGCCCGGTGCTCCAACGACCTCGTCCGCTTTGCAGAACTGCTGCACGTCCCGGTTGTGGCCAGCTGGCGGCGCGGCGACGTGATCCCCAACGACCATCCGCTCTACTTGGGCATGGCCGGCAATAGCAGCCCGGCCGTCGTGCTGGAACGCATCGAGACAGCCGATCTGGTGGTGGTCATCGGCTCGCGGCTCTCAGAGCCCACGACGTCGGTCTATCGAGTGCCAACGCCGGGCCAGCGGTGGATCCACATCGATGCCGCGCCCCGCACCGAAGCGCAGGGCGACACGCCCGCGCCGTACCTGTCGGTTCAGGCCGACGCTCGCTCGTTCCTGCGCGCCGCCATCGCGCGGCTGAAGGACGGATTGCTGCTCGCCGGACCACTCGCGTTCCGGGACGGGTACAACGCGTCCGACAAGATCGCGTGGGAGAAGGCCACGGTGGTGGACCACCATCCGTGGAGCGGCCCAGGCGTCAACCCGGGCCGGATCATCACGGACCTGCGCCGTCTGCTGCCGGACGACGCCATCCTCACCACCGATGCGGGCGCCTTCGCCGGCTGGGCCTCCCGCGGCTTCCGCTTCCGCCGGCCCGGCACGTTCCTGGGCCCCACGTCGGGCGCAATGGGGTACGCGGTGCCTGCCGCGCTGGCCGCGGCTCTGGTGCATCGTGAGCGGCGTGTGGTTGCGCTCGTCGGCGACGGCGGCATGGGCATGACGTTTGCCGAGATCGAGACCGCAGTCCGCGAAGGTGCCCACTTCGTGGTCCTCGTGTTTGACAACGAGCGCTACGGGATGATTCGCGACCATCAGACGCGGCGCGATAGCCCCACGAGCCCGGCTACGGATCTTGGGCCTGTGGACTTCGCCGCCGCGGCACGGGCCTGCGGCGCTCGGGGTGTGCGGGTGGAGACAGACGCCGCGTTTGAGCCGGCGCTCCGGACCGCGCTGGCGGCCTCGGGCCCCACCGTGATCCAGTTGTCGATGGACCGGCGCTGGGTGGACGTGGACCAGCCCGCGGTTGAGGGCGCCGGTTGACGCGGGCCAACCGAGCGTGACGCGCCCCACGCTCCACCTCGTGCCGGAGGCGGTCTGGCTGGGCCGAGATCCCGCGGCGTCGTACCTGCCGGTAGCGTACGAGGCCGACGGGTTCGTCCACTGCACGGATGGTGACGCGGAGATGACCGTGGTGGCCAACCGGTTCTACCGGGCGGACCCGCGGCCGTTCTTGCTCCTCACCCTGGACTTGGAACGCACCGGCAGCCCGTGGCGCTTTGACGAGTCCGGCAGCCCGTACCCGCACATCTACGGGCCCATTGACCCGTCGGCGGTGCTGGAGGTTCGGCGGATGGCGCGCGATGCGGCAGGCGGCTTCACAGGCCCAGAGCCGCTAGGCTAGACGAGCGGGTGACTCTCGGCCGGGTGTTGCGCGCGATCGTGGTGATGCGATCTACCGCAGGCTAGCCGGAACGGAAGGAAGCGGGCGACCTGGCACCGTCCCCATATGTCTTGGGGTCGTGCGCCGGAGATCCGCCGCACACGGCCGCGGAGGCGCGGTCGCTAACGATGGTGCCATGCCCCTCACCTTCGTCAGCTCCTCGACGGAACACCGCGCCGTGTGGCGCTCCTGGAGGCGTTGACCGCCCGGCGGGACCGGGCGGTCAACGGTCGCAATCCGGTCGGACTGGCTAGTGAACGACGATCGTTCCCACCATGCCCGCGTGGATCTGGCAGAGATAGTGATACGTGGTCCTGGACGCGCCGACGAAGCTGACGGTCCAGCGAGTCCGTGCCGCGGAGGAAGGCAAGCCGAAGCCTGCCAGCTCCGCGCTGGAGGCGATGACTCCCGAATCGGACACCATGGTTCGGGAGGTGACGCGCGACACGCCGTTGCCGCCGTCGAATTCGACCTCGTCGGGCGGTCCTCCCCCGCAGCTGAAGTCCTGCGGCCCCGTGGGAGGGGTGACAGTCGGTATCGCCGGCACGTCGGTCGCCCCGCTCTCGCACAGCGCGACCATATCGGTGTGGAGGTCCCGCGGGAAGGTCACCGTGTGCGGCTCGTTTGTGGCGCGGGAGACCCACGTCACCTTGTCGCCCTTCCGGATTGACAGGTTGCGGGGCAGCATCTCGAGCACGGTCACATGACCGTTCGGACTGCCGGTCCCCGCGCTGATCGTCCACGTCCTTGTTCCGTCCGCATTGAGATGGACGCCCGCGCGGTTCGCCGCGGCCTCCGCGGCGTAGCCTGCGGCTCGATCCGAGGCGATCTGGGTGCTTACCTGGGTCGCGAGGTCAGCAGCGGTCGTAGCGTGGAACTCCGACGGAACCACGACAAGCCAGCCTTGCATCTGGGGATGGATCAGGCATACGAGCCGGTAGAAGCCGGCCTTGGCGGTGACCTTGACGTTGAGCGGGGCGATTGGGCCCGCAAGCGGCGCCCCGCTGCTGACGGGACTCGAGCCGTCGAAGGTGCACGGGTGGGCAGTCGATCCGCAGCCGCCCGGGACGGGGAAGAGCGCCCCCATGTTGATCTGCGTGTGCGTCGATCCGTTTGGATTGGCGGCGATGTCGTCGCCGTCCGGCTTCAGGAGCCCCATTGCCCTCCGGATCGAGGTGGGCCCCGGCCCTGGCGGAACCAGCGTGGCCGTGTGGAAGCCCTCGATCGCGAACTGGATCGTTGCGCCCTGATGCACCGAGATCGTCCTCGGGAAGAAGTCGTTGTACGCCCAGTTGTGGCCGGTTGGCACGGCGGCCGGTCGATCGGCCGTGATCGTCAGCGGGACGGTCGAGGCCGCCACACTGGCAGCCGCAAGCGACTGCGTGACCAACAGCAAACCCGACGCGATCGCCGCAACGCCAATCCTTCTCAGGGGTTGCCGAACATGGGACGCTGCTCTGGCCATTCCGTCTCCTCTCTGGACGCGATCACCCACAAGACGGTCGGGCTCGCCAGTGGCTCGACACGGCCCAGGCGGCCGGGACGCGGGCCGCGTGTCATCGCCTCCGTCATTCCGCGCAGTGTGGGCCGCGGTCTGGCCGTCGTCAAGCGGTCGCGGATACCTTTGAACGTGGCAGCGACCTTGTCGCGCCCGCCGGCTTCCCGACGGACGACGCGAGGCCGTGGCGAGCGTCGACGCTGCGATCACGAGGATGGCGGAGGCAGCCGTCAGCTGGTCAAGGATGAGCAGACGGGCGCGGCCACACAGCGGCAGCAGCGCCACCCCCAGGATGCTGTTGGCCGTCCGGCTCAGCACCATGCACAAGCAGGACGCGCCCCTCGACGGGATCGTGAAGAGGGCACGGTACGAGGGCCGCGGCTCCCAGGCGGCGCGAACGTCCCATTAGCACGCGTCCATTGAGCCGCAGACGGCGTGCCTGCCAAACGGCCAGCAACTT
>JANYAA010000125.1 GCA_025355255.1 Chloroflexota bacterium
GGTTGCGACCGCCCCGGCGCATGTCCGCCTCCTTGGGGCCAAACATGGCGTAGTGGGGCCTGACGGGCATCACGGCCATCAGCACCATCGGATCTACCCAATTGAGGTGGTTGAAACAGTAGATCGCAGAACCCGTCGCCAGCCGCTCAGGATGCTCAAGGCGGATGCGCAGGAGGCCGCCGATGACCATGCGGCAGGCCAGCCGCAACAGGGCGACCCGGAATCGGCGGTACTCGGGCGCTGGCAGCAGCGGCGGTGGCACGGCCGTGTCAGCCGGCGCGACCGGGAGGGGTGTGGGGCCGAAGGTGCGCCCCGAGTGCCGCAAGATCGATATCGGTGATCCGCTCAACCACAGCATCAGCCAGCGCCTCCGTCCCCGCCGCCGGCGGCACGGCCGCGTTGGGCACCAGGACCACGACGGCTCCAGCCGCCTTGCCCGCCAGCACGCCTTTGGTGGAATCCTCCACCACGAGGCAGCGGTGGGGCGCGACGCCAAGACGGCTTGCGGCAAGCAGGTACACATCCGGCTCCGGCTTGCCGTGCGCAACCTCATCTGACGAGGCAATGGCGTGGAACACGCCGTGCAGCCCCAGAGCATCCACGGCCGCCTCGATGACCGCCGGATGGGCCGACGACGCGATGGCCACCGGCAGCTGGGCTGCAAGCCGGCGAACCGTATCGGCCGCGCCGTCCATGACCTCCACGGTACCGGCGCGGAACGCGGCCACCACGCCGCCCACGATCTCGTCGCGGATCTGCTCGGGCGAAAGATGGGGAAGGTCCAGCTGCGCCTGCATCGTTTGCGACCACTCGCGGGTGTTGCCACCCATGACGGCCCGCTGGTGGTCGTCTGTCCAGACACGGCCCTGCGTCGCGGCAAAGGCTCGCCGAATGTCGTTCCAACGGTGCTCGCTGTCCACCAGCACGCCGTCCATGTCAAACAGGACCGCGGCAAATGGCTGGCCCGCAGGGTCGTGCACGATCACAGCTCGCCAATCTGCCCGCGGACCCATCGGACCAGCCGGGCGGAGGTCGCGAGCGAGCCCACCCAGTCCCCGTCCACGCCCGGCGCCTTGGACACTTCGACGAAATCGCTCAGGCGCATGCAGGCTCCCCATCGGAACGCGTCGTGCCGCGGTTGTGACGCGGTCATGGCGACAGGCTAGCAACCTCGGGCCGGTCGGGCCGCCGGTTCGTGACCGGCGGGCCACTCCGGCGGATGTCGGAACCGGCACGATGTGACCGGCGTCGGGGCGATCCGGACCCCGCCGGAGGACCAATGCACTTCAACAAGGGGCTGCTGGGCTGGGGCGTGTTCCTCATCGCGCTTGGCCTCGAAGGTCTCGCCATCCGCAGCGGTGTGCTGGACGCCGCGCTGGCGCGACGAGCGCTGGAAGTCTGGCCATTCATCCTGATCGCCATCGGCGTCGATCTGGTGCTGCAGCGGACGCCGGCATGGCCGCTCGGCACCGTCGCCGTGTCGCTCGTGTTCGCGCTGATGGCGGGCGCACTCATTGCCACCACGCCGATGGCCCGAGGCGGCACCGGGCTCTGCGGCGGGATCGCCTCGGAGGGCGCCGCCGTGCCGCTCCTGTCGCCCACCGGTGCGATCCCCAGCGGGACGCTCACCGGCCCAGCCAGGGTGACCATCGTGGCGGACTGCGGGACCGTCCGGGTGAACGCCGTTGACGGCGCGGACTACAAGCTTGCCTGGCAGGGCAATGATCGGGCGCTGATGCCGGCGGTGGACGCTTCGGCGTCAAGCCTCAGCCTCCGCCGCAACACCCCTGGGGGCGTGGGTCTGGTGTCACCCGCGGTGGACTGGACCATTTCGCTGCCGCGCGTTCCCGTGCTCTTCGTGGAACTCCAACTCAATGCCGGCTCCGCGACCGCCTCGTTCGATGGCATCCGCCTCGCCACCCTGCAGGTCAAGGTCAACGCCGGCTCCGCGACGCTCGACCTCTCGGGCGCCATCGGAACCACAGACCTCCTCGGCACGGCCAACGCGGGCACGCTGTCGCTCACGCTGCCAGGCCAGCCGGGCACCCTGAGCGGGAAGCTCAGCGTCAATGCAGGCACCATCCGCCTGTGCGTCCCTTCCAATACGGGTCTGCGCATACGGGTGGACGAGGAGACGCTGGCCTCCGACAACTTCGCCCAGCGCGGCCTCACGAAGACCGACAGCATCTGGACGCTCCCAACCTGGGACCAAGCCACGTCGAGGATCGACCTCGCGGTCTCCGCCAACCTCGGCACCATCACGCTCAATCCGGAGGAAGGCTGTGGCTGATCGGCTGTACCGGTCGCGAGACGACCGACCCATCGCAGGCGTCGCGGGCGGCGTCGCCGCGTGGCTGGGCCTGGACCCGTCGCTGGTCCGCATCGCGTGGGTGGTGCTGGCCGTGGGCTCGGGCGGGATCTTCCTTCTCGTCTACATCGTGATGATGGTGGTCCTGCCGCTGGCGCCAGAGGGCTGGCAGCCGCGCGCGGCCTTTGACCGCTACCAGGGGATGCCGCCCTACAGCCAGACCGGCGCAAGCGCTGCCCCGGACGGGACCGTGCCCCCGCCGCGCGCGGCGTGGCCCGAGGGCTGGGCCCAGCGCCCAACGAGTGCGCCCATCGACACCGGGCGGGCCGGGCTGGTCGCCGGGCTGTTCCTGATCGCGATCGGCGGCTGGTTCCTCATCGACGACTACATCCATATCGACTGGGCTGTGGCCTGGCCGCTGCTGGTGATCGTTGCCGGCGTTGCGCTCATCGCGGGTGCCGCTCGCCGGCGCTGACCAGCCGGCGCTGACCCGGCTATTTGGCGCCGTCGCGGATGCGACGGACGATCGCCGCCTGTTCCCGGGCGTCATCGAGCGCCTCGTGGGTGTGGGGCAGGCCAACCGGGTAGCGCTCCAGCATCGCCCGACGCCCCGTGTCGGACCAGCGCTGGACCTCGCCCAGGTGTCGCCCCAGATACAAGGCCTTGATGTCGAGCGCGCTGATCCCAAACGGGTTGCGCCCGAGGTGCTTCCAGAACGCGTCCGCCACCCACATCCAGTCGAAGGGGGCGTTGAGCGCCACGAACACCGGCCGCGTGCCGGGCGGCGCCACACGCGCAACCCATGCCTCCAGCTGCTCAAGCGCCTTGCGCGGCTCAAGACCGACGCGCAGCAGCATCTCACGGCTCAGGTGGTGGACGCCCTCCGCAGCATCATCCCAAGGCATTGACAGGTCAGGCCGCAACCGGACCTCGATCCCTTCATCTGGATCATCCACAAGGCAAGCGCCGATTGAGAGCAGGCTTCCCGCTGAGGGCGACGGGCCGGACGCCTCCACGTCCACGCTGATCCAGATCTCGTCGTTCACGCAAGTCCCTACGGCATTGGGCGGTCGGCAAGGGCCGCGGCGGTCGATACTACCGAACGGACGGGCGCGACCCGGGGCGGGCGCGACAGCAGAGCTTGAGGAGTCGGGATGGACACGACGAGCGGCGGGTCGGCGCTGGACACCGTGATTGAGTCAGCGCGCCGGCTGGGCGTGGAGCTGAACGTGCACGAGGCCGCAGCCTGGATGGCGGCGATCGAGGTTGAGGCCGCCGGCGGCGATGTCGTGGTGGACGTCAACTCCGGGATCTACGGGCACCGCGTCACCATGTTGGACTTCTCGGCCGCGGACCTTGACCGCTTCCGCCGGATCGGCAAGATCGTGGGGATGCCGGACCGGGCCCCGGAGGTGCGCACGGCCCTCGCGCTCTCGGGATCGGCCGCCCAGAGCAAGGTCCAGTCGTTCCCGGGCGACTGCGACTACTTTGAGCGCGTCCACATCGCGGCGCCCACGCGTGCGGCCGCCTGCGCCATCCTGAGCCGCGAGATCCGCGAGAAGGCGCTGTCCACCAAGCTCGGGCCCACGTATCGGCTGTGGGAGGTCAAGTTCGGCACGTGGGCGTTTGCCGCGGAGCGTGACGGGCAGACGGTGAGCAAGGGCGGGCCAATCTCCTGGTCGCCCGATGAGGTTGAGGCAGGCAAGATCAGCGCCGTGCGCGACGGTGTGCCGTTTGAGATGACATGGGATGACGCCGCGGCCGATCCGGGCTGGTGCAAGATGGACTGGCTCGTGGCGGACCCGGCGCGCCGTGCCCTCGCCAACGCAAGCAACGTCCTTGACGCAACCTGGGAGGCGCCCGACGGCACCATCGTGGCGCTCGACGGACACCTGGATCCGTACTTCCAGGAGGTGTACCTCGAGGCGGATTCGCTGCCGGTGTTCACCAAGATCGTGCGCGAGCTCTCGGCAGACTCCGTGGACGACTACGTGGAGCAGCTGCAGCACGAGGTCTGGAAGTACACGGTCAAGGACCCGAACTTCGGCAAGGTCGCCCGCCGGCTCTACAACATCTTCCGCCTGACGGGCCGCTACGCTGAGGCGGCGTACCTGCGCGAGCTGTTCGACGAGCCCACCACGATCCTCTATCAGGTGGCATCACTGGTACGCACGATCGACGACGCAGGCAAGCCCGGCTCCGAGTTTGACCAGGAGATGGTGCTCCATCAGGCCGACGAGCTGATCATGGCGGCGGTCGCTGCGCTTGACGGCCCGGAGGAGGCCGAGATGGTTGCCGCGCTCACGGCCGTGCGCGCGAGCATTGCCGAGGGTGGGACCGCGGCCTCACGGGCCGCCAACGTCAACCTCGTCAAGGACGATGCGCTGCGCGCGACGAACGGCTACTTCGAGCGCCGTCTGCGCGCCGTGCCGGGGATCTCGGCGTACCTCGACGAGGTGGTCGCCCAGGCGGGCGCGCACTAGCCTCAGCGGGGTCGCAGACGGGGCGGCGAACGCTACTCGGCGCCCTCCACTGGGCCCTGCTCCGGCGCGGCGGCCGGCAGCAGCGGCAGCCCGTCCTCGCGGTTCGTGCCCATCAGCCCCACGCGGTGGTAGACGACGAGCTTCTCGCGCGTGTCCGCGATGTCCAGGTTGCGCATGGTCAGTTGGCCGATCCGGTCCTGGGGCGTGAAGAAGACCTCCTCGCCCTTCTCCATCGTGAGCCGCTCCGGGTGGTACGTCAGATTGGAGCTGGTGGTGTCCACGATGGAGTAGTCGTTGCCACGGCGCAGCTCGATGGCGACCTCGCCCGTGACGGCGCGCGCCACCCAGCGCTGGGCCGTCTCGCG
>JANYAA010000167.1 GCA_025355255.1 Chloroflexota bacterium
GGCCCCGGTGGATGGCGTGGGATCCACGTTTATGCCCGCCTACCACTGGGGCGGCAACATGGACCTGCGCGAGATGAGCCCGGGGACAACCGTGGACCTGCCGGTCGAGGTGGCGGGCGGTCTGCTGTCCGTGGGCGACCACCACGCCGCAATGGGCCGCGGTGAGCCCACGTGGGTGTCGCTGGAATCCGCGGGCGCGTCCACGCTGCGCGTGTCGCTGGTGAAGCAGGCCCGCATCTCGCACCCGATCTTGCGCCGCGACGGCAACATCCTGTTCTTGGGCCAGGGCGCCGATCTTGCAGCGGCCCACCAGCACGCGGTTGACCGCGCCTGGGCGTACCTCATTGAGGAGCGCGGGCTCGAGCCCTTCGAGGCGTACGCCTACGCCAGCGCTCGGCTGGAGATGCGGTTTGGCGGGCCAGCGTCGGCGATGGTTCTTGCCGGCGTCCCTGAAGACCTCTCCTGACCAGCGGAGCACCCGACATGGCATCTCGGCCCGCCTTCCACGTCCGCCGCGACCAGTGGCATCTGGCCTGGGACAAGTCCGTCTCGCCCATCGCCACCATCGGCTCCGGCGACATCGTCTCCTTTGACGCGCTCGACGCCTCCAACGGGCAGATCACCGCATCCTCAACCACGGCCGACATCGCCGCGATGGCGTTTGACCAGGTGGACCAGGTTGCGGGCCCCATCTACGTTGACGGCGCCCGGCCCGGGGACACGCTCCAAGTGGAGCTGCTCTCGTTTGAGCCGGGCGACTGGGGCTGGACCGCCAACATCCCGGGCTTTGGCCTCCTTGCTGACCAGTTCCCCGACCCGTACCTGCGCATCACGCAGCTTGCGGGCGGGGTTGGCGAGTTCCTGCCCGGGATCCGCATCCCGCTGGCGCCCTTTTGCGGGGAGCTGGGCGTCGCGCCCGCTGGGGAACCGCGCAGCACCATCCCGCCGGACGTCACCGGCGGCAACATGGACACGCGACACCTCACCGCGGGCTCGGTCCTGTGGCTGCCGGTGGAGGCGCCGGGCGCGCTGTTCTCTCTGGGCGACGGGCACGCGGCGCAGGGCGATGGCGAGGTGTGCGGGACAGCCATCGAGACGCCGATGCGAGCGTCCGTCCGGCTCAGCGTCCGGCGCGATGTCCACGTGACGGCGCCGGAATTCCGAACCGCGGGGCCGCTGGGGCTTTCCACCAACACGGCGGCATGGCTGGCATGCGACGGCGTTGGCCCGGACCTCTTCCAGGCGGCCCGCGACGCCGTTCGCCGCATGATCGACAGGCTTGGCGCGGAGCGCGGGCTGGCGCCGCTTGACGCCTACCTGCTGCTCTCGGTTGCGGGCGATCTGCGCATCAGCGAGATCGTGGATCAGCCCAACTGGATCGTGACCTCGTACTGCCCCACGTCAATCTTCAGGTAGCTGCGGGCGCCGCTACTGGCCGATAGGCAGCTTCACGTTGAGCCCGGTGACGGCCGCGGTGGTGATCTTCAACAGACGATGAACGTGCCGTGGGCGGCGCTGAGACCGTCACGAAGCACGCCCCTTGCGATGTCTAGCTTTCGTGTTAGTGTTACTAAGATGAACAAGCAGCCGAGCCGGCCCTACCGTATGGTCGCCCGCGCAGCCGGAGCGGCTGCGAATGGCGAACGCATCCTGGACGCAGCGGTTGCTGCCTTCTGGGAGCGGCCCACTGATCAGGTCTCGCTGGACGACGTGGCGCGCCGAGCCGGGGTCACCGTCCAAACGCTGATCCGGCGCTTCGGCGGGCGAGACGGGCTCCTCGCGGCAGCCACGGAGCGCGAGGCGCGTCGTGTCGCATCGGAACGAGACCCCGCCAGCGTGGCCAATCCGGCGGATGCTGTCAGCCAGCTCGTCACGCACTACGAGGCGATGGGCGACCGCGTGTTGGCGATGCTGGCGGAAGAAGTCCGGAACTCGGCACTGGACAGCGTGGCTGAGGCCGGCCGCAGCTTTCACCGCGCGTGGTGCGAGACGGTGTTCGCCTCAGCCCTCGCCGGCCTAACCGAGCCGACGCGGCAACGGCGCCTCGCGCAGCTTGTCGCGGTATGCGACGTCTACACCTGGAAGCTGCTCCGCCGCGATGCAGGCCTGACCCGTGAGGAGACGGAGCTGGCGATGCGGGAACTCATCCAGCTGCTCACAGAGGAGTCCTGATGGCGCGCGTCCTCGCCTACACCTCGCCCGCCCGGGGCCACCTCTACCCACTCACGCCAATCCTGCTGGAGCTGCAGCGTCGCGGCCACAGCGTTGCCGTCCGAACCCTTGCGTCGGAGGTTGGGCGAATGCGCGACCTGGGCTTTGCCGCCGAGGCCATCAGCGACCGCGTAGAGGCGATCGCGCACGATGACTGGAGAGCGTCGAACGCCCGCGCCGGGCTTGCGCGCTCGGTGGCGACGTTCGTGGCGCGGTCTGCACACGATGCGCCTGACCTTCAAGGCGCAATCGGAGCGGAGCGGCCCGATGCGGTGATCGTGGACATCAACAGCTGGGGCGCCCTGGCGGCAGCCGAGGCGTGGGACGGTCCGTGGGCCGCGTTCTGCCCCTATCCACTGGCCATCAGCTCCAAGGACGCGCCGCCGTTTGGGCCGGGCTTTGCGCCGGCGCGCGGACCACTGGGTCGTCTCCGCGATCGTCTCGCCAGGCCAATAGTGATGGGCACCCTTGAGCGCGCGATGGTCCCCAAGACCAATGCGGTGCGCGCCCGGCTTGGCCTCCCGCCCGTGGCCAACGTGGACGAGGTGTTCGGGCGCCCGCCGCTCCTGCTCTATCTGACGGCGGAGCCGTTTGAGTATCCGCGCCGGGACTGGCCGGCGAACGTAGTGATGGTAGGCCCGTGCGAATGGGAGCCTGCCTCAGAAGCGCCCGAGTGGCTGGCAGATATCACGGCGCCGATCGTGCTGGTCACCACCTCGTCCGAGTTCCAAGGCGACAGCCGCCTGATCCAGGCGGCCCTCGACGGCCTTGCCGACGAACCTGTCTTCGTTGTGGCGACGCTGCCTGCCGGTGATCCCGGCGTGCTGCGTGTTCCCGCGAACGCCCGCGTCGAGCGGTTTGTCCCGCATGGACCCATCCTGGACCGGGCGGTCTGCGCGATCACGCACGGCGGCATGGGCGCCACGCAGAAGGCGCTGGCCCGCGGTGTCCCCGTGTGCGCCGTGCCATTTGGCCGCGATCAGCCCGAGGTTGCCCGCCGGGTGGAGGTGGCCCGGGCCGGGAGCCGCCTTCCCGCAGGCCAGCTGTCGGCGGAGCGGCTGCGCGACAAGGTCCGCGAGGCAACCGGGCACGCGGAAGGCGCCCGGCGCATCGCCGCGGCATTCAACGCGGCTGGTGGTGCGACCGCGGCGGCCAACGCCGTGGAGCAGCGGCTGCTCAGCTCGGGCTGAGGTCGAGCCCCCGCCCCTTCTCCAGCACGATCTGGTGATCCTGCGTGAGGCCCGTGGCGAAGCCTGCCTCAGACAGCGCGAGGTAGTACTCCCACATTCGGATGAACCGCTCGTCAAAGCCCTGGGCACGCACCGCGTCGAGGTTGGCGAGAAACCGGGTGCGCCAGGCGCGCAGTGTCAGCGCGTAGCTGGGGCCGATGTCGCGCGCATCCCGCAGCAGCAGCCGCGTGCTGTGACACGACTTCTCAATCACGGCCAGCGACGGGCACAGGCCGCCCGGGAAGATGTACGTCTGGATCCAGTTGGCGCCTCGCCGCTGCGGCTCGTACGCCGCGTCCGGGAACGTGATGACCTGCAGGCTCAGCTTGCCGCCGTCCTTCAGGGCGCGGTCGCAGGCCTCGAAATAGGTGGTGAAGTACTCGGCGCCCACCGCCTCAAGCATTTCAATCGAGACGATCGCGTCGTAGGTGCCCTCGATGTCGCGGTAGTCGCGCAGCTGGACGTCCACCAGATGATCAAGGCCGGCGTCGCGCACGCGCTGCGTCGCCAGATCGTGCTGC
>JANYAA010000284.1 GCA_025355255.1 Chloroflexota bacterium
CGGCACGGTCCCCGCGGCGGCGTGGGCGGCGGCCAGACGCGCGGTGATGATCTCGTGAGCGCTCTGCGGATCCACCGTGGTGCCGTACTTGAGCGTCAGCGGCGACGCGGCGGCCAACGCGCCCAGCTCCTCCGGCGCCAGGGGCGCCATCCGCGAGTCCGGCGGCAGCAGCCGGGTGGCCGCAAGGGGCGTCGGCACACCGCGCGGTGACAGCACCGTCACGAGCGCCTCGCCGATGCCCAGGCTCATGATCGTCTGCTCCACGTTGTAGTGCGTGGTCACGGGGAAGGTTCGGGCGGTCTTCCGCAGCGCATCGGCGTCGTCAGGTGTGAAGGCCCGCAGCGCGTGCTGTACGCGATTGCCAAGCTGCGCCAAGATGGGCGAGGGAACGTCCTGTGGCGCCTGCGTCACGAAGTACACGCCAACACCCTTGGAACGGATAAGGCGCGCGGTCCGCTCCACCTGATCCAGCAGCGCGGTGGAGGCGTCCTTGAACAGCAGGTGGGCCTCGTCAAAGAAGAAGGCGAGCTTCGGCTTGGGCAGGTCGCCCACTTCGGGGAGCGCCGTGTACAGGCGCGCCAGCATCCACAGGACAAAGGTCGCGTACAGGCGCGGCTTGTCCATGATGTCCGAGACTTCCAGCAGGCTGATCACGCCGCGGCCGTCAGGCGTCATGGCGAGCAGGTCGTTGACGTCAAACTCAGGCTCGCCAAAGAACACGGACGAGCCGTCCTGCTCCAGCGTCACGATCGAGCGCAGGATCACGCCCAGCGTGGCCGGCGCAATGCCGCCGAGGTCCTCAAGGATCGCCTTGCCGTCGTCTGAGCCCAGAAACTTCAGCGTGGTGCGCAGGTCCGCGAGGTCCAAAAGGGGCAGCTGGTTCTGGTCGCAGTAGTGGAAGACCATCGAGAGGACGGAGACCTGCGTCTCGTTGAGGTCGAGCACCTTGCCCATGAGCAGCGGGCCAAACGAGCTGACGCTTGCCCGGACGTGGCCCCCCAGGTTGCCCGAGAGCGAGAGCACCTGGATTGGGTGGGCAGCGGCGGCAAAGGTCCAGCCCATCTGCGTGCAGCGCTCAAGCACCTTGGGATCGGCGGCGTTGCCGGCCGCGCCGATGCCCGAAAGGTCACCCTTCACGTCCACAGCGAACACGGGAACGCCCGCGGCACTCAGCTGACCGGCAAAGAGCTGGAGCGTCTTGGTCTTGCCGGTGCCCGTGGCGCCAGCGATCAGCCCGTGACGGTTGACGCGCGACAGGGGCACCGCAACGTGGACCTCGGGCAGAAGGTCGGTGCCGAGCATCGGCACGCCCAGGGCGATCACAGGCTCGTTGAACGTGTAGCCCGCCGACATCTCCGCCTTGAACCCGTCGTCCACGTGCCGCCCTCCAAATGTGTTGCTGCAATCGCCCGCGCGGTCC
This sequence comes from Chloroflexota bacterium, assembly GCA_025355255.1. GTDB lineage: Bacteria > Chloroflexota > Limnocylindria > Limnocylindrales > CSP1-4 > CAIXZV01. Next base: position 1,421 of record JANYAA010000284.1, read on the forward strand.
GTATCATCGCACCCGACGGGGAGAGGGCCACTCCGGCGCCGGACCCCAGCAACAGTACGGTTGAGGGAACACCATGAAGATCGACGAGGTCGAGGGCATCGGCGCCACGTACGCGGCGAAGTTGAACGAAGCCGGCGTCAAGAGCACGGACGACCTGCTTTCGACAGGCGCCAGCGCCAACGGCCGCGCCAAGCTGGCCGAGGCGACGGGCATCTCCGGCAAGCTGATCCTCGAGTGGGTCAACCACGTGGACCTCATGCGCCTCAAGGGCGTCGGGTCGGAGTACTCCGATCTCCTCGAGGCCGCCGGCGTGGATTCTCCGGCCGAGCTTGCCCAGCGCAACGCCGCGAACCTCGCGACGACTATTGACGAGGTTGTCGCCGCGCGACCGGGCATCGTGCGCCGTGCGCCGACGCAGTCGATGATCGAGGGCTGGATCGCCGAGGCCAAGACACTGTCGAGGATCGTCTCGCACTGATCCTGGGGCGGCGCTTGTGCCGCCACCACGCACAGATCGCGCCCACGGGGCCGGAGGAATCCGGCCCCGTTTGGATTCGCCTGGCGTACCCCGGCCCAAGCGACGCGCCCGCCCTCAATACCCGTGGCGGTGGTGCTAGAGCCGAAACTTCGCCCCCTTCGGCTCGAGAGGGCGCATTTGGCTGCACCAGCGTGCTCAGCCCCGCCCGATGGGCGCCGACAGCCGCGGCTAGCACAACGCTCAGTCGTATGACGGAACTGGCCACACGGCAGGCAGCTCCGGAGCGGCACATGTGGGACTTCTCATCTTGCGGGCGGCTCCGAAGGGGTCCGCCGTAAGGAACTCGAAAGGCGCCCACGAGCAGTCTGCTGGCACGCAGTCCAACCGGGATTGCAGAGCATCGTGAGAGCAAAGGAGCAGACCTTGCGCAAGAACATCGCCGCTGGGATCGTCGCCAGCGCGTTCCTCATCGGCACCGCCGGCGCCACGCTCGTCCTGCCGAACCTGGCCGCGGCGGCCGACCCTACCGCGGCACCGACCGTCACGGCCGGAACTACCAGCCCTGGCGTCAACGCCAATCTGGGCAACCACTGCGGCCCGGGCGGATTTGACGCCGATGACCTCACCGCCGCCGCCAAGGCCCTCGGCATGACGGAGGCCGATCTCACCGCCGCGCTCCAGGGCGGCAAGACCCCGGCTGCCATCGCCACGGCACAGGGCGTGGACCTCGCAAAGGTGATCGACGCGATCGTCACGGCTGACAAGGCCGAGATCGCCGCCGCCGTCAAGGCGGGGACGATGACGCAGGCGCAGGCCGACGAGCGCATCGCCAACCTGACCGCACACGTCACCGACGAGGTCAACGGCGTGGCGGGCGGGCCGGGCGGTCACGGCGGCGGCATGGGCAAGGGCGGTCGCGGCGGCCACGGCGCCGATGACGTGGCCGCAGCTGCCAAGGCCCTCGGCATGACCGATGCGGACGTCACCGCCGCCCTCGAGAGCGGCAAGACCCTCGCGACGCTGGCCAAGGACAAGGGTGTTGACCTCCAGAGGGTGACCGACGCCATCGTTGCCGTCGACAAGGCCGAGATCGCCGCCGCCGTCAAGGCGGGGACGATGACGCAGGCGCAGGCCGACGAGCGCATCGCCAACCTGACCGCACACGTGACCGACGAGGTCAACGGCGTGGCGGGCGGGCCGGGCGGTCACGGCGGCTTCGGCGGCGGTCGAGCCCATGGTGGCCCGGACGGCCACGGCCCGCACGGGCAGGCACCGAGCGCCACTTCCGGCACCACAGGCGGCTGACGCCTTGACCTGACGCGCCGACCACTCTCGGCCGGCGCGTCCCCTTCACACGACCCGGGGCTTGGCAGCGATGCCGGCTCCGGGCCGTTTCGCGTTCCGGCGCGGCGAAGCGCGTTGTTTCGGCCGCGGGTGACTCCCAGTCGCGTTTGCCCTGGGTTGCAACGGCGGTGCGGGACCCCCAGTCCCCAGGCGCAGTCGCCGGGCACCTATCCCCGGCCCGAAACGGGGTCGCTACGGGCGCCCCAGTCCCGCGGCGCCGTCACGCGGCATGGAAGCCGTGACTCGCAGTCAGAGAGCGGCTAGTCCTCGGCCGCCCTCGGGTACGTGCCCAGGATGCGGACCACCTCGGTCTCCTCGGCCAGCGCGGCCAAGGCGTCGGCGCAGGCGGGCGAAGCGGGATCCCCGTCGAGGTCCACCCAGAACAGGTACTCCCAGCGCGACCCGCGCTCCGTCCACGGACGCGACTCCAGACGCGACAGGTTCAGCCCGCGCGTGGCGAACGCGCCCAGCGAGCGGTGCAGCGAGCCCGCAACGTTGCGCACGGCAAACACCATCGACGTGCGGGCGGGACCGGCCACCGCGGCCGGAGCAGCAGCGGCCAGCACCACGGACTCCGCGCCGCGCCGGGTGATCACCGCAAAGCGCGTTCGGTTGTCGTCGCCGGTCTGGATGTTGTCGGCGAGGATCTCCAGGCCGTAGATCGCCGCGACGCGAGCCGACGCAACGGCTGCCGCGCCGCGCTCACCGCGCTCGGCCACCTGCTTGGCGGCGCCGGCCGTGTTGTAGGTCGTCTGGATGGTCCACGGCCGCGACCGGAGGAACTCATCTGCCTGGGCCAGCGCCGCGGAGATGGAGTAGACCCGTTCGATCGTGTCCAGCCGTTCGCCCGGCAACCCCAGCAAGGCCAGCCGAACCGGCACGGTGACTTCGCCGGCAATCGGCAGGTCAAATGCCCACAAGAGGTCTAGGTTCTCGCGGATCGTGCCCAGCAGCGAACTCTCGACGGGGACCACACCGGCGTCAGCTGCCCCATCTCGGACCGCCGCAAAGACAGAATAGAACGAGGACATCGGCACGGCATCCGGCTCAGCGAAGAACCGCAGCACCGCCTCCTCGGCAAACGCGCCCGGCTCGCCCGTATACGCCACGCGGATGCGCGCTGGCGCGGCGCTCACGGGCGACGCCCCTGGATCACCTGCATCGACACGGGGATCGCATAGCCATCGGCGCGGCGATAGACCGCGGCCAGCACATCGAAGGCGGCGCGGATGGCCCCGCGGATGGCGGGCGGCTGCCGGGTGATGGTGGGCGGGATCCGCACCGCCGAACCCAGAACGCCGTCCCACAGCGTGTCCAGATCGGGAACGCGCGCCTCAAACATGATCCGGCTCAGGCCCACCGACGCAAAGCCTGCCGCGGTGAAAAGCGCGCGCAGCTCCTCGTCCGAGCGGAAGTGCGTTGGACCTGCGGGGATCCCGGGCGGCGGCGGCGCGCCAACGGCTGATACGGCATCCACAAACAGCCCCAGCACCCGGTTGCGGCTTGGCGCATCCCACGTGGCCAACGCCAGACGACCGCCCGGCCGCAGGACCCGCCGGGCCTCGGCCAGCGCCACCTCAGGGCTCCCCACGTGGTTGAACACAAAGCCGCCAAGGACGGCGTCAAACGCGCCCTCGCCAGCGGGGATCGCCTCAAAGGAGCCCAGACGAAACGGGATAGACGGGTTGGCGAGCGCGGCGCGGCGAACCATCGAGGGCGCCGCGTCGATGCCCACGGTGTCTGCGCCCAGCCCGGCGGCTGCGGCCGCGAGATCGCCCGGGCCGGAGCCCACGTCCAGCACCTGCAGCCCGCGCGCAACACCTGCCGCCGCCAGCAGGGACCCGTTGGCCCTTGCGGTTAGCTCGCGCAGGAAGCCGTAGGAGCCGGCGGCTGCCTCCCAGGCGTCAAGTTCAAAACGGTTGAACGCCTCGGCGTCCAGCATTACGGGCGAGACGCCGGGCCCGGTGGCCCCCGTCTCGCCGGCGCCTAGCGGTTGAACCACGCCGTCGTGTCAATAACGGGCTCGTCGCCCAATTCGGCGCCCACGGCGCCTTCGTCGGCCCCGGCTGCGCGGCCGCGTCGGGCTGAGGCCTCAGCGGCAGCACCGGCCCAAGAAGCCGCACCCAGCATGGCGTTGATGGCGGTCACGTACGCCTCCACCGACGCCGCGACGATGTTGGTTGACGCGATCTCGCCGGTGAACCGGCCGTCCGACCGCGCACCCGGGGCCGAGGCTGGGGGCGCGATCTGCACGGTCACGCGGCCTTCGGCGTCCGGTCCCTCGGCCAGCGCGTGCACGTCGTACGCAACCAAGCGCGGCTGCCCGCCAAGCACATCCCGCAGCGCGCTGTCCACGGCCCGCAACAGCGCATCCACCGCGCCGTTCCCCTCAGCGGACGCCTGCCAGTCGTGACTCCCGACATGGAGCACCACGGCAGCACGGCTGTTCACGTTGGAGCCGGACGTGACGGTCCAGCGCGAGAGCGCGATGGGATTGGGACGCCCGGCGTCGCTCATGGTGTCGGCTCCTGCCCGTTGGCCCCGTGGCCGTTGCTGGTGGTGAAGTGGCGCTCGTCGCGGCGGCGCACCTCGGACCCTGACTTCCAGATGGCGTACTCCAGCGAGTCCGCCAGCGCCAGCGCCGATGCCGCGATGATGTTGGTGTCGCTGCCCATGGTGGACCATGTGCGGCTGCCGTCCTGCGAATCGATGACGACGCGCGTTCGGGCGGCCGTTGCGGTGGCGCCGTCAAGGATGCGCACCTTGTAGTCCACCAGGTGGACATTGTCCAGCCACGGATAGAACGCACGGAGGGCCTTGCGCAGCGCGCCGTCGAGCGCGTTGACGGGGCCGTTGCCGTCGGCGGCGGTATGCAGCACTTCGCCGTCCACCTGCACCTTCACTGTGGCCTCGGCCAACAGCTCTCGGCCGGCCCGCTGCTCCACCAGACAGGTGTAGTCCACGATCTGGAAAGGCGCGACATAGCCGGGCGAGTTGCGCCGGATGAGCAGCTCAAAGCTGGCCTCTGCGCCCTCAAAGGCCTGACCCTCGTTCTCGAGGCGCTTGATGAGCTGGCTGAGCTCCTTGGCGTCGAGGACGCCGTCAAGCTCCAGACCCAGCTGACGGGCGCGGATGCTGGTATTGGCCTTGCCGCCAAGCTCGCTGACCACGAGGCGGCCCGCGTTGCCGACAGCCCCAGGATCAACGTGCTGGTAGCTGCGCTGGACCTTGGCCACCGCGGCGCCATGGACGCCGCCCTTGTGGGCGAATGCGGACCGGCCGACGTAGGGCTGGTAGTCGTTGGGGTTGATGTTGGCGATCTCCGCCACGGAGCGCGACAGGTCCGTCAGCGCCGCGAGATCGCCGCCGCCCACCGGCTCCAGCACGTTGTCCGTCTTGAGCGCGAGGTTGGCGAGGATGGACACCATGTTGGCGTTGCCGCAGCGCTCGCCATAGCCGTTGATGGTGGCCTGGACGTGGCGGACGCCGGCCTGCACGGCAGCGATCGAGTTCGCCACGGCGAGCTCCGCGTCGTTGTGCGTGTGGATGCCCCAGATCACGCCTGGTGCGCCGGGATCGCCCTCGACGGACGTGCGCACGTCGCGCAGGATGTTCACTAGCTGGCCGGTGAGCGTGCCGCCGTTGGTGTCGCACAGGACGAGCGAGCGGGCGCCGGCGTCGCGGGCGGCGCGCAGGGTGGCCAGCGCGTAGTCCCGATCCGCCCGGTAGCCGTCAAAGAAGTGCTCCGCGTCGTACACCGCCTCACGCCCGTGGCCCACGATGAACCCCACGGACTCCGCAATCATGTCGAGGTTCTGCGCAGGGGTTGCGCCCAAGACCTCGGTCACGTGCAGCAGCCAGCTCTTGCCGAAGATCGTGACTACCGGCGTCTCGGCCGCAATCAGCTCGCGCAGGTTGGGGTCCGTGGCCGCCGTCTGGTCCTTGTGCCGCGTGCTGCCGAAGGCTGCGAGCTTGGCCTGCTCCCAGCGGATCGTCTTGGCTGCGGCGAAGAACTCGATGTCCTTCGGGTTAGAACCTGGCCAGCCGCCCTCGATGAACGGAAAGCCGTACTCGTCAAGCATCCGAGCAACGCGGAGCTTGTCTGCGAGCGACAGGGTGATGTTCTCGCCCTGGGTGCCGTCGCGGAGGGTGGTGTCGTAGAGGATGACGGGCTGGTCAGACATGGCCTGCGGAGTCCAATTCGGCTGCGATGGGTGTCGGGGTCGTTCGCGAGGGGCTCTGGCCGGTACCCCGCCGTCAGGCGGTCACCGGCCGGCTAATCGCGATCCGATCCCCCACCGCCCGAGCCATCGCCTGCGTCCCAACCACCGTCAGACGGGCCGCCTCGGCGGCGTCGGATGGCAGCAGGTCCCGTGTCCGGAAGCCGTCGGCCAGGGTCGCGGCCACGGCGACCTCGATGGCCTCCGCGGCATCGTTGCGGCCAAGCGACCAGCGCAGCATCATCGCGGCGGACAGGATGGTCCCCAGCGGGTTGGCCAAGTCCTTGCCCGCGATGTCCGGCGCGGAGCCGTGGATGGGCTCGTAGAGCCCAT
>JANYAA010000193.1 GCA_025355255.1 Chloroflexota bacterium
CGGGCCAACCGGCCTGAGCGAACGATGCCTTTCGGACTCCGCGAGTACACTCACGCCTCACCGGTCAACGTCTGGGGAGGACGGTACTTCGTGACCTGTTCCAGCTGCGGCACCGAGAATCGCCCTGGGGCGAAGTTCTGCTCTGAGTGCGCGACCCCGCTGGCCTCTGGCTGCCCCAACTGCGGCACGGCGAACACGCCGGGCGCCAAGTTCTGCTCTGAGTGCGCGACGCCCCTCACGGCAGCCGTCAGCGCCGCCGCCACCAAGCTTCCCGCCGGATTTGTTGCCTCGCGCGGCCCGGCTTCAACGCCCGTCGCCGAGCGCCGCCTCGTCAGCATCATGTTCACCGACCTCGTGGGCTTCACGCCATTTGCCGAGGAGCGCGACAGCGAGGACGTCCGCGAGACGCTCACCCGCTACTTCGACCTGGCCGGCGACATTGTGGCCAGGTACGGCGGCATCGTTGAGAAGTTCATCGGCGACGCGGTCATGGCCGTCTGGGGAACCCCAGTGGCGCGCGAGGACGACGCCGAACGGGCCGTCCGCGCGGCGATGGAGCTCGTGGACGCGGTCAAGGGTCTCGGCCCCGGCATCAGTGCACGAGCCGGCGTGCTCACCGGCGAGGCGGCCGTCACGATCGGCGCCACGAACCAGGGCATGGTGGCGGGGGACCTCGTCAACACCGCTGCGCGGCTCCAGTCCGTCGCCCAGCCCGGAACCGTCCTGGTGGGGGAGACGACGCAGCGCGCAGCCTCGTCTGCCATAGCCTTCGAGCCGATCGGCGACCAGACGCTGAAGGGCAAGACCGCCCCTGTCCCAGCGTGGCGCGCGTTGCGCGTCGTGGCCGAACGAGGCGGCCGCGGCCGGAGCGACTCGCTGGAGGCGCCGTTCGTGGGTCGCGACGACGAGATCCGACTGATGAAGGATCTCTTCCACGCCACGGCGCGGGAGCGGCGGGCAAGGCTGGTCTCGGTCACGGGGATCGGCGGCATCGGCAAGAGCCGGCTCGCCTGGGAGTTTGAGAAGTATCTCGACGGCATCATGGACGCCGTCTGGTGGCACAACGGCCGGTCTCCCGCGTACGGCGAGGGGATCACGTTCTGGGCGCTGGGGGAGATGCTGCGGGGCCGCGCCGGCCTCACGGAGACGGACGACGAGACCGCCACGCGCGCGAAGGTTGCGGCGATGCTCCTCCAGCACGTCCCCGACGAGGCGGAACGACGCTGGATTGAGCCAGCGGTCCTCGCCCTTCTCGGCGTGCAGACCGCCGGCGGCTCGGAGCAGCTGTTCGGTGCCTGGCGCACGTTCTTCGAGCGGCTGTCGGACACCGCGCCCGTCGTGCTGGTGTTTGAGGACCTGCAGTGGGCCGACAGCGGCACCCTCGACTTCATCGACCACCTGCTTGAGTGGAGCCGCAACATCCCGCTGCTGATCGTGACGCTGTCGCGGCCGGAGCTGCTGGATCGGCGACCCGACTGGGGTGCGGGCAAGCGGAGCTTCACCTCGATCTACCTAGAACCGCTCCCGAAGACGGCAATGCAGGAACTGCTGGCGGGCCTCGTGCCCGGGCTGGCGGTGGGCGCCCGTGACGCGATCGTGGCCCGCGCCGACGGGATCCCGCTGTACGCGGTGGAGACCGTCCGGATGCTGCTGGCGCAGGGCCGGCTGGTCCTCGATGGCGACGCCTATCGTCCGGTGGACAGCCTTGCGGATCTGGCGGTGCCCGAGACGCTCACCGCGCTCATCACGGCGCGCCTGGACGAGCTGGATGCGTCCGACCGTGCGCTCGTGGCCGATGCCGCCGTGCTGGGCCAAAGCTTCGCCATCCCGGGGCTTGCCGCCGTGTCCGGCCTGGATGCCGCGACGCTGGAGCCGAGGCTGCGCGGGCTTGTCCGCCGGGAGCTCTTCGTGCACCTCGCCGACGCCCGGTCGCCCGAGCGCGGCCAATACGCGTTTGTCCAGGCGCTGATCCGCGAGGTGGCCTACAACACCCTTGCCAAGAAGGATCGCAAGGCGCGCCATCTGGCTGCTGCCCGCTTCTTTGAGACGCTAGAGACTGACGAGCTTGCGGGCGCGCTCGCCGGCCACTACTTGGCGGCCCACGAATATGCAGCCGAAGGCGCGGAAGCGGATTCGCTGGCGGCGCAGGCACGGGTGGCGCTGCGCGCTGCGGCCGAACGCGCCGCTGCGCTGGGCTCGCACCCGCAGGCGATCACCTTCTACGAGCGGGCGCTGGAGGTCAGCCCAGCGGCGGCGGTCCGCGCGGAGCTGCATGAGAAGGCGCTCGCTTCGGCGATGCTGGGCATCGTGGCGGAGCCTGCGCTGCGTCATGCCGAGGGAGCACTGGCGGCGCGACGCGAGCTTGGTGACCGACCGGCGATCGTGACCGCAATCGCCGCGCTGGCGATGGCCCATGGCTTTGACACGGGCGCCGACGTGACGCTCGAGTTCCTGCTGCCGGCGTGGGACGAGTTCAAGGACTTGGAGGCTACGCTGCCCGGTGCGGTACTGATGAGCGCGGTCGCACAGGCCTACGTCGCTCGGGAGGACCACCGAACGGCGCTGGAATGGATCGAGCGGGCGCTACCGATTGTCGAGCGCTACGGCGTGACGCCGGTGCTTGCCCGACTTCTGAACTCCCGCAGCGCCTGCCTGTACCGGACCGAGCGCCCCAACGAATCACTGCTGCTCCTGCGGGGCGTCCATGCGGTTGCCGTGGCGAACGACTTCGAGCGCATCCACCAGAGCACGCGGACCCAGCTCACCTTCTTTGAGCAGTTTGCAGATCCTGTGGCCGGGTTGGCGATAGCGCGTGAAGGCCTCGAGATCGCTGCCCGGCGCGGCAGCTCGCAGTACGGCTTCTTCATGGTGGGCAACGCCGTCTCGTGCTCCATCCGCACGGGCGACTGGGTGTGGGCGCGGGCGCTGACCGACGAGTGGCTCGCCAAGGAGATCACGTCGTCGGTGTTCCTTGAGATTTTCGTGGACCGCTCCGTGCTCAAGTCGCTGCGCGGTGAGGATGCAGCCGACGATCTCGCCGCCGCCGAGCGGCTCGCGCCGGACCTCGCAGATCCGCAGTTCGCCTCCTACCTCTCGTGGGCCCGCGGTTGGCAGGCGTTTGCGGCTAGCGACTTTGCGGCAGCGCGGCAGCGTGGTGTTGCGGCGGCGGACACGACAAACTACTTCCTGCCGATCGGGTTGCCGCTCGCCGTGCGCTCGGCCCTCTGGGGCGGCGACGTGGAGACGGCGCGAACGCTGCTTGAACGGCTGACCAGCGCCGTGTGGGCCGGTCAGGCGATTGACCTTGACCGCCTCACGCTGCGCGCCGGGCTGGCCGCGCTTGAGGGCCGACGCGGGGACGCCGTGACGATGTACCGCGACGCGCTCCGGGGCTGGCGGCAGCTGGGGCTGGCGTTTGACGAAGCGGTGGCCACCGTAGAGTTGGCGACGCTGCTCGCGCCCACCGAGCGCGAGATGGCCGAGGCGCCGGCGACGATCGCTGCCGCACGCGAGACGCTGGAACGCCTTGGCGGGAGGCCGTTCCTCGCGCGTCTGGCGACAGCCGATGTCGTACAGGAGGCAGCGGCGGGCTAGAGGTGTGAAACCGCGCGCCCGGGCGTGGTCCGCCCGGCGAGCCAACTGCGCAGTGCCCATGCAAATGGTCCGCCTAGCGGGCCATCTGCGTGCTGGGACACGCCGCGAGGGGGCCGCCACCGCGCAACTGGTCCTCCCGGCGACCGAAACGTGTCGGCACTGCGCAGTTGGGCCGCTGGGCGGCCCGGCGTCGCCGACGCTTAGCCCGTTCGGCGGTACCGCCGCCCGATCAGCGACCACGCCGGCACCCGCGACAGCGCGGCGTCCAGCGATGGGCCGGGCTCGCCGTCGCGCAGCTCAATCGCCAGCTTCGGCGGCTTGCCTGCGCCCGGTCGTGCGTCCACGCCCACAAGATCCACCACCACGCGGCCGGGCTCGGGCGGGCCAAGCTGGGCGAGCAGGTCGGCCGGCCAGACATCGGTCTCGGCGTCGGTGGCCACCTCGCGCTCTGAGCGCCAGCGCGGCCTTCGCAGCAGGATTGCCTGCCAGCCCTCGGCCACCGCAGGCGTCACGTGCCCGTCGCCAGCCACAGGCGCCGCCGAGAGCGCCTCGCCCCGGGCCCATAGCGACGCCTGGTGCAGCAGCGCGTACTCATCGAGCGCAGCAAAGGCGTCCAGCCGTTCCGCCGGGGACCCCTCGCCAAACACAGCGCGGATGGACGGCGCAAAGACCTCGTCAAGGTCCAGGTCAATCGCGCGCAC
>JANYAA010000289.1 GCA_025355255.1 Chloroflexota bacterium
CGGGCGTGCTCGTTGCGCACGGCGTCGAAGGCGTCGGGATCGGGGGGAAGCGGTGTTGCGGTGGTCACGCCCCAATGATGCCCCACGCGGGCGGGTTGGGCCACGGCGCAAGCGGCGTAGACACCAAGCGGTAGACTCGCAAGCACGATGCAGACCTACCCCGGCGCACACTCCCGACGCGTCACCCGGCTTGCGGCGCTGCTCGCCGCGCTCATGCTCGCCTCGTGCGGGAGCACGCCGCCGCCCCCCTCGGGCGGCGTCAGCGCGGCGCCCACGTCGACATCGACTGGCGCGGCCAACGCCTCGCCGTCCACCAGCGGGGGCGCGGGTGCCTCGCCGTCGGCAGCCCCCAACGCCACGCCTGGCCCGACGCCCACCCCTGCGCCGCTCCCCACCGGGTCGTTCCCGCTTGCGGTTGTCGTCCACAACACGGATCTGCGCGCTGCAACCACGTCGGCGGCCATGCGCGCAGCGGTGGCCAACGGATCGCTGATCCTGCCCTGCGGCATCGCGGACCTCAAGATCGGCAAAAGCGCGGCCAAGCTGTCGGGGAGCTGCACCACGGCCACGGATATTCCGGCAAAGCTGGCCAAGAGCCCCAAGTCGATGGCGCTGCTCCCGGCCGGTCTTGTCGACCCGCGGGTCAAGGTGCTGGTCGTTGACGGCTCGGACCTGTTTGGCGACACGGTCATCCGCAAGAACGCCTACCCGATCACCGCCACCGTTGCAGCGGACCCGGCGGGCCTGACCGGCGATGCCGTCGCGTACGACGTCAACGACATCCGCACCATCGTCTCCACCGGCGACACCTGCCCGGACCGCTCGGTCAGCCTGTGGGCAAACGTCAAGGGCAAGGGCTGGGACTGGACGCTTCAGGGCGGCTATGCGCGCTACACCGGCAGCTACATGTCCAGCTTTGGCTGGAAGTCGATGAATGCTGTGCGCACCGGTCAGGGCATCGGCGTGATCTGGGACATGATCAAGAACGCCGATATCGCCGTGAACGACTTTGAGTGCCCGATGGTGTCCTGGTTCAAGCAGCACGCCCACGGCACGTACTTCACGATCGACCCGAAGGTGGCTGGCCTGTTTGGCCGCGTCGGCATGGACTTCGCGTCGCTTGGGTCAAACCACGGTACCGATCTTGGTGCCGACGGCATCAAGCAGACCCTGGCCCTGCTGGACCAGAACAATGTGAAGTACTCGGGCATGGCGATGAACCTCGCCGATGCCATGAAGCCCGCGGTCTTCGACGTCCGTGGCCTGAAGTTCGCGTTCATCAGCTGGGACGCCACGGGGACGTCCCGCGCCGCAACGGCCACCGGCTGGGGCGAGGTCCACCCAGACGGATCCATCGTAAAGAAGACGGTGGCTCTGGCCAAGGCGGCAGGCGACCTCGTGATCCTGATGCCGCAGTGGAACTGGCCCGAGTACTCGGCGCCGATGAGCAAGACCGCGCTGCGCCAGCGCGACGCGTGGTTCAAGGCCGGCGTCGATCAGATCCTCGGCAGCGGGACGCACTGGGCCAGCGGGATGTCCATCACCAAGCCGGACCCGAGCAAGGGCTACCAGCTGGCGGTCACGAGCCACGGCAACTTCCTGTTTGGCCAGATGTGGAGCCGCCAGACGCAGGAGGGCCTCATCTACGACGTGACCTTCCGCGGCAGGACGCTGGTGCAGGTCCGCGTCCACCCGTACACGGTGGTGGAGGGCGGCCAGCCCAACCTCATCGACCCGACGACGGACGGGGCCTTCGTCCAGCACCTGGCGTTTGACGCGAGCTATCTGCCCTGACCTGCGCTGCTACTCAGCCGCAAAGCGGTCCGCAATAGCGTCTGGCTCCTGGTCGGCCGCCAGCGCGAGGCGCAGCAGCACGCGCGCCTTACAGGGGACGATGTCGTCGGCGGGGATCCAGCCGCGCCTGGCCATCGACGGCGTGGGCGGGACGCGGCCGGAGCCTGTGCGCGACGCCTGGCAGACGAGGACGCCGGCGGCCGATGCCCGCTGCAGAGCCTCGACCTCCAGCGGGGTGGGGTAGCCCGCGCCGGTACCCGCGCTGACGATCCCGCGCGCTATCCGCACCTTGATAGCTTGCTACTACGTCAACACGACCGGCGGAACGGTACCTCGATGACGTCGGCGACGGCCGCCAGATCCGGGGCGATCCCTGCCAGCAGCTCGCCCGGCGCCAGGCGCTGCCCGGTCTCCAGGTACGCGGCGAGGTCCAGGCGATACGGTGCTGCGCGGTCACCCTTCGGCGCGCCAGATCGGCGCCCCGGCGGGCGGCTCAAACCGGTCCATACGCGCGATCAGCCGCCGGATCCGCATGCCTTCAATCGGGCCAAGCGCGTACATCGGCATCGGCGCCAGCCAGACGGAGCTGCCCAGCGAGACGGCATCGGCGCCAGCCCACGTGTATTCGCGGCAGTCGTCGAAGGTGCGGATGCCGCCGTTGGCGATGATCGGCAGCTTGAAGCCGCGGTCCCGCAGCTCGGCCACCACGCGCAGGCCGATGGGCTTGATCGCCCGGCCGCTGATGGCCCCGAAGCGGTTCTTGAGGTACGGCGCCCCAGTCTCGGGATCCAGACGCAGGCCCTTCACGGTGTTGATCGCGGTGATCGCCGCGCAGCCGTATGTCGCGGCCAGGTTCGCCTGCCAGTGGTAGTCCTCGTCCGGGCTGACCTTGAGGATCACCGGATGCTTGCTCTTGGGGACGGCGCGGCGGAGCGCCTCTTCCAGAATCGTCCCAAACGGGAAGTTCACGTTGTGGCAGGACGCGTTGAGCTCCACGGCCGCGATCTCGCCAGGTTTGGCGTGCTCGTTGACGGTTTCGATGAGCTGCTCGATCTCGTCGGCGCTGAACCCGCCCACGGACACGATGCGGTTGAGCTTGGCCGTCCGCGGGAAGTACTCATCGAAATAGCGTGCTACTCCAATGTTTGACCAGCCAAACGCGTTGAGCCAGCCGCCGTCCACCTTGTGCAGCGCGCGGCCGTAAAGCCGGAGCATCTCGGGGAACTCGCGCAGGCCCCAGTCCTCCTGGAGCGTGAAGTGGCCGGCGCGCGGTTCCAGCGTGAGCGTCCGCGTGGTCACGGCGCCAAAGCGCTCCAGCGGCACCCACTGCGCGATGGGCGACAGCCCGTACAGGATCAGCCGGTTCTTGCTGGCGCCGTAGC
>JANYAA010000218.1 GCA_025355255.1 Chloroflexota bacterium
GTGGCGGGATCGGAGGCGTCCACCGTGAACGCGACGTCGGTGTCCACGCGGAAGTGGCCGTTGTCCAGGCGCCGAACCACCAGCGGAGCGATGATCGCGCCCGTCTTGGCGGCCAGCGTGGCAGGGCCCGCGGGCAGCGTCGTCCAGGCGCCAAACAGCTGCACTGGGATGTCGTCGGGCTTGTAGCCCCAGTCCACGAGCAGCGCCAGCATCTGGTTCTTGCGCAGGATCGTGAATAGCTCGCGCAGGTTCCGCCAGGGCACCACGTGGACGCCCCAGGATTCACGGTTCTTGCGCAGGATCTCGAAGATCTCGGGGAACGCGGAATCGTCCGCGACGACGTTGGCGGGCAAGCCCCGGTGGGCGACACCGGCGGCGACCGCCTCGTTGTTCCCGACATGCCCGGCAATGACGATCATCGACTTGCCGTGCGCCCGAAAAGCGTTGACGATCCGGTCCATGCCATCGCCCTCGACGAGCTGCTGCACAGTCTGGGTGGGGAGGGATGGCAGACGCATCGTCTCCACGACGAACCAGCCGTACTCCTGGTAGGCGCGGAGGGCAAGCCGCCGGACGTCCGGGTGGGACGGGGGCAGGCCCAGCACGCGGCTGAAGTTCAGGTTGGAGAAGCGCCGCTTTGAGGGCCAGACGAGGTAGGCCGCCTGGTTGAGCCGACCAACAACGGCCGCGGAAAACCGCGGCGGCAGGTGGGCCAGCAGCGCGGCCGCCGACTTGTAGCCGACGACCGCGATCTTCTCGACGATTCGGGGGGAGGTCCGGAGGCGCCGGTGGGGCGCCTCCAGCCGCTTTACGGGTTCGGTCACGACACCTGTGCTGTGGCTGCGAGCGCCCTGCTGTGCTCGCGCGACTCCTCGGTGCCAACCAGCGTCTCGTTGTCATCCCCTCGGATGAACGCCTCGACGCGGTTGTACGCGATGTCGTCGTGGATCTGCATGGGCGGGCTCTTCATGAAGTAGCTCGACGGTGCCACAAGGGTACCCTTCAGGCCGCGGTCAAGCCCGATCCGCAGGCAGCGGATCGCGTCGATGATCACGCCCGCCGAGTTGGGGCTGTCCCAGACCTCGAGCTTGAGCTCCGCCTTGAGCGGCACGTCGCCGAAGGTTGTGCCCTCCATGACGATGTAGCAGTACTTGCGGTCCTTGAGCCACGGCACGTAGTCGCTGGGGCCCACGTGGATGTTCTCGGGCTCAATCTCGTAGTCGAGCATCGAGGTGACCGCGTTGGTCTTGCTGATCTTCTTGGACTCGAGGCGCTCGCGCTCGAGCATGTTCATGAAGTCGGTGTTGCCGCCGAAATTGAGCTGGTAGGTCCGGTCCAGCCGAACGCCGCGGTCCATGAACAGGCGCGTCATGACCCGATGGCTGATCGTTGCGCCAAGTTGGCTCTTGATGTCGTCGCCGATGACCGGCAAGTTTGCCGCGGCGAAGCGGCGCTGCCAGTAGGGCTCGCGGCCGATGAACACGGGGATCGCGTTCACCACGGCGACGCCAGCTTGCAGGGCCTGCTCGACGTACCACTTCGTCGCCTCCTCGCTGCCCACCGGCAGGTAGGAGACGAGGACGTCAACCTTGCGCTCCTTGAGGATGCCCACGACGTCCGCCGTGGGGCCGGGCGCCTTCGTGATGACCTGGCTCAGGTACTTGCCCAGGCCGTCGTGGGTCATCCCCCGATCAACCTTGACGCCCATGTGCGGGACGTCCATGAACTTGTAGGTGTTGTTCTGGCCTGAGAAGATCGCCTCGGAGATGTCCTTGCCGACCTTCTCCTTGTCGACGTCGAAGGCCGCGACGAACTCGACGTCGCTGATGTGGTACTCGCCGAGCTTGACGTGCATCAGGCCCGGGACAAAGTCCTCGACCTTGGCGTTCTCGTAGTAGTAGCGGCCCTGCACCAGGCTGCTGGCGCAGTTGCCGACACCGACGATGGCGACGCGGATCTTCTTGCCGCGGTGCTTCGGGGTTGTCTCGTTGGTCACGGGAGCCTCCACTCTCCTGGGGACGGTTGGTGCCCGGCGTCCGCCCGGGTGGCCCTGTGGCCGGGGTTGCCTACTGCGCGGCCTGTGCCGATTGCGCTGCTTGCGCTGCGGCCTGCCGAGCTGTGTGGACGATCCGCTGGACCGTCGTGATGGTCGCCAAGACGGCGATCAGGCCAAGGGCCGCGTTCAGCGCAAGCGCGCTGAGCGGGTAGGCCATGCCGCCTGCGCCACCGACCGGGTCAGGCCCGGTGAGCAGCCCAGCCGCAATGAGGCCGATGGTGAGGATCGCGAGGCGGACCTCGCGCGGGGCGAGGCCGACGTTGGCCATGCCGGTGCCGGCGGTGAAGCCGAGGCTCTCCGACTTGGCGCGCGTGTAGCTGACCATGAATGCTGACTGCATCGCTGCGGCCGCGAGGACGACGGGCAGCCAAAGGCCCATGTCCAACGCTCCCCAGGTGATGCCGACGTAGACGACGCCTTCGCCCCACCGGTCAAAGGTGGAGTCGAGGAACGCGCCCAGCTTGCTGACCTTGCCGGTGGCCCGCGCGAGCGCACCGTCGAACAGGTCGAAGATCCCCCCGAAGATCACGAGGCCGCCCGCGAGCAGCCACGCCTGCGATGCTGCCGCCACGGCCGCGACGACAGCGATGAGAAAGCCGATGACGGTGAGTGCGTTGGGCGTGAGGCCAAGGCGGCCGAAGCCAACGGCGATGGGCGTCATGAGGCCCCGGATGCGGGCGCGGAGCTCCGGCGTGATGAACGAGCCGCTCATTGCGTGACCTCCGGGTCCGTATCGTTGTTGGGGGCAGTCGTGCCTGTAGGGCGCCCGAGGCCCAGCACCCGGGCTTCCTGACTGGCGAACGCCGCAAACGCCTCTGGGACGATCGTGTGGACGACCTCGCGGCCGTTGCGGCGGGCCGTGACCACGCCCACCTCGCGCAGCTTGCTCAGGTGCCAGGAGACGAGCGGCTGGGAAAGGCCAACGCCCTCGATCAGCTCCGTCACCGTGGCGGGCCCATCCGCGAGCAGCCGCAGGATCCGCAGCCGGTTGACGTCGGCCAGGACCTTGTGGAAACGCCGGAGTTCGCGCAGATCGTCGGGCTGGTCAACGACGTTGGCGAAGGTGCTGCGAAACCTGGCGGGCGTGGGCGACACGGGGTGGCGGGGCTCCTGGCCGGCGTCGCGGGCTGCGAGCGTCGCGATGGATAAATGGCTGCTTATATCAATGGGCGTTGATCCTATTGAGGTACGCCCAGGATGTCAAGGACTCCACCGCAACTCGTGCCTCAAGGACGGTTGGTAAGTTGCCCGGCGTCACCGATACTCCAACCATGACCGGGTTCTCCGGCGTCCAGGCGTCTTGCGCCGAACTGGCGCGGCTGGTCCGGGTCGGCGAGCCCCTGAGCCTGCTCGACCTGGACCTCGGCTCCTTCAGGGCTGTGAACGGCTTCGCGCTCTGCGAGCGAGGAGACCAGATGCTCCGACGCACGACGCAGGCAATCGCCGCCGTCAACCCGGAAAGGGCGCTGGTCTTCCGAATAGGCGGGGACGAGCGGATCTGCTCGGCTGTTGCCGCGATCGAGGTCCCGGCGGCGGACGCCCAGACCCCGCCCCCTCGAACCTCGCCCACTCCATCGGAGTCGCGCACTATCCCGCCGATGGTCAGACCGACGGCGACATCCTCAAGCCGGCGGAAGAGTGGGCGTCCATCGCCAAGCGCATGGGTGGAGGACGCGTCGTCCTCGCGGACGGCCAAAACCCGACCGGTCGCGGCGACGGACTTGCCAACCGTCCTTGACGCAGAAGCGCCGCGACGTGTGTTGGGCGGGCGTCGTCCTCCGAAATGCCCGCCACAGGAGCGCTATGGCGGAATCGCGCCGAAGCAGTGGCGATTCTAGCTGGCCGGCACGCTCGCGGCGCCTGCCGCCCGAGCAGTGGTTGTACCGAAATGCTCGTGTGACGAGCGGTATTCCTAACGTGGCCCGATAGCGCCCACTAGGCGAGCATTCCGGCCCGGAGCCGAGCGTTCAGGGCCGATAGCGCTCGTCTGGCGGACATCTCGGACATTGGGCAAGCCGGCAGTTCCGGAAGGATCACCCCGTGAGCATTTCGGGGTTCCGCGTGCTGGAGCCGCGGCCCGCCTACACTCGAGCCGTGGAGCCACGCTCGCGGTCCGGCACGCTGGCCCTGTTTGCCGTCATGGGCGCAGGCGTCTTTCTCGCGGGTCTGGAATTGATGGTCACGGCCGTCGCGCTGCCGTCGATCGTGGCCGGTCTCGCATCGTGGTCGCGGCTGCGCGAGGCCGCGTGGATCGTCAACGGCTACCTGCTGGTGTACGTCGTGGCGATGCCCGTGGCGGGGCGCCTGGCGGACCTGTGGGGCACGCGGCGGCCGCTGCTGGGCGCGCTGGCGGTGTTCACCGCGGGCTCGGCGCTCGCGGGTGCGGCGCCAACCCTGGAGTTGCTTATCGTCGCGCGTCTTGTGCAGGCGGCCGGCGCCGGCGCGCTGGTCCCAGTTGCAACCGCGGCGGCCGCCCACCTCGCAACCGGTGACGCCCGACCTCGCGCCCTGGGCGTCATCGGCGCGCTGACGTTCCTGGGCATGGCTGCCGGACCCTTTGTGGGGGCGGCAATTCTGGACGCGTTGCATCCGGCGGCCGCGCTGGCCAGACTCGGGGTTGACACCGCTTCACCGCTCGCCACACTCCTCGCCCCCGCCTGGCGCTGGGTGTTCCACTTGAACGTCCCCATCGGCATGGTCGCCCTCGTCGTCGCCTGGGCGGCAGGTCCCTTGGTGGACACGCCGCGGCGCACAGGCTCCATCGACGTTGTGGGCGCCGCCCTCGCCGGCCTGACACTCACCGGCGCCTTGGGCGCCTTGACGCTGCTGGGCAGCAAGGCAGCGCCAGGCGGGCCCGATCCGGTGCTGCTGGCAGTCGGCCTTGCGCTCGGGGCCGCCGCTGCCGCCGTTCTCGCAGCACGCCATGCCCGCCGCCAGACGGACCCGTTCCTGGACCCGGCCCTCTTCCGCCGGCCCGCCTTCGCATCGGCGGTGCTGGTGTCGGCGCTGACGGGCTACGGCTTCGCCACGGCAATCGTGGGGGCGGCCGTCTTTGTGGACCGGGTGTTGTACGGAGGCCCGGGCGAGCAGCGGCTGACCCTCGGAGCCCTAGCTGCCGCAACGGCGGCTGGCACCCTCCTGGCGGGCGTGGCGGCCAGGCGTCTCGGGCTCAAGTTGGTCACGCTTGTCGGCCTCGCGCTCTCGGTGGCGGGCTTGGCCGTGATCGCCCGCTGGTCGCCAGAGACGACACCCGTCACTGCAGCCGCAGCGCTCGCCATCTTCGGCATGGGCTTTGGCCTCACGGTCACGCCCCGCACCACAGCGGCGACGGACGCGGTGGACGCAGGGGACTACGGCGCGGCCGCCTCGGCCGTCACCGTCGCGCGGATGGCCGGGATGGCTGTGGGGCTTGCGGTGCTGGCTGCATACGGCTCCACCACCATCGACCGCCTCTACGACCAGGTGTACGCCACACCGGAAGCCTACAAGGCCTACCTTCCGACGGCGCTCCGGGATCGCCCGCTGCGCGACGCGCAGGTGGTTGGGGCGCTGGAGTCATGGGCTGCAGGCGAGGCGGCCGAGATCATGACCGGCGTCTTCGTGGTTGCCGCCCTGGTCACGGCCGCAGCCGCTGTCCCGGCGCTGCGCCTGGGGCGGCGGCGTATGCTGACTTTGACTGAACCCCGCCAGGCCCCCAGCGGAGAACCCATCTCGGATGACAGCAGCAGCACCTGAGCCCGAGACGGCAGCCCCAGTCGAGGTAGCGCCACTCGTCCACGGCGTGGCGAGGTCCGGCGACCGGACGATCGAGTTCCACGATGTCGCCTCGCTCGCCGCCGTGCTCAAGGAGCCCGACGCCCGCGTCTGGGTTGACGTCACCGCACCCGATGGCGCGATGGTTCCCGAGGTTGTCACGCTGCTCAACGTCCACCCGCTGACCGCTGAGGACATCGTTGAGCGGAACCAGCGCGCCAAGGTGGAGGAGATCGAGGGCTCGCTCCACGTCGTCATGTTCGCCATCACGTACGACGGCGCCGTCAAGGAGACGGAGATCGATCTGGTACTGGCGCCGAACTCGCTCCTCACGGTCCACGACTCAGGCTGGGACCCGCACACGCTGACGCAGCTTCGCGGCGACCCGGGCGCGCTGCTGGAGCGTGGCCCCGACTTCCTGTTGTATGCCCTCACGGACGGGCTGGTGGATGGCTACTTCCCCGTCCTCGACGCCATCGAGGACGAGATTGACCAGCTCCAGGATGATGTCATCGCCAAGCCCACAACTGCCACGCTGGAGCGCCTGTTTGCGCTGAAGCGCGAGTTGATCAGCCTGCGGCGTGCGGTTTCGCCGGCGCGCGAGATCTTCAACCAGCTCACCAACCGCGATCTGGCGCTGGTGGCCAACGAGCACATCATCTACTTCCGCGATGTGTACGACCACCTGATCCGAGTGACTGACGAGCTGGACAACGACCGCGACCTTGTGGCTGGCACCCTGGACGTCTACCTGTCCACGATCAACAACAACCTCTCGGTCATCATGAAGCGCCTCACCGGCGTCACCGTGCTGCTCGCGGGCGTCGGCGGGCTGGCCGGCATCTTTGGCATGAGCGAGTCGCCGGCGGCGTTCTCGCTCACGGAGGGGGTCGGGTTCTGGGTTATCTCGGGAAGCATCTTCGCTATAGCAGGCGTCGCTGCACTGGTGCTCCGCAAGCGCGACTGGATCTAGCGCTCGGCTAGCCGCAGATCACCGGCTTTGGGACGGGATGCGCCGCGGCCGGATCGGCATCGCTGACGGACAGCGGCGTCGCCACCAATTGCGTTTCCGGTGACCTGCCAACCCCAAGGCTGCCCGTGCTTTCCGAGGTCTGGAGCCAGAGCTGCTCCGTGGACGCGTTGATAGGCGCGTTCATGGCTGTGGTACCCGCCTGGTGCAGCAGCACCTTCGTGATCTCGTACAGGTAGAGCTTGTTGTCACTCGTGTAGACCTGGACGATCAGCCCGCGAAGCGAGGCGGACGTGTGCTTGAACATCACCACGTCGTAGATGGGGCCAAACATCCCCGTCCGGGCGTGGGCGAAGAGGTACGTCGCCTTGCCCTGGCCGGGCTGACCAAGGCCTTGGATCACGAAGTACATCGCCACGTTGCAGTACGGGTAGCCAGATGGCGCCGCCACGACCGGCAAGTCGATCTGGAGGGCCGGGATCACGACACGCGTCGCGACACCTTTGCCAGGCGGCGTGGTGGGACCTGACGGGGCGCTGGCGCCCGGTGTGGCTGATGCCGTGGACCCGTTGCCCGATGGCGAGGCGAGGGCGATGGGCGGCAGGCTCACCGTTGCCTCAGGGACAACGCGCGCAATCGCCGGGTCTCCGTACGAGAGCAGCCCAGCCGTGACGATGGCGGCGCCGAGCACTGTGACCAGGACGGTCACGAGGCGAGCGAAGAGCGAATGAACAATCCCCATGGGACGTGGATCGTAGGACACCTGCGCGTATTCCGTCGCGTGCGCCGCCGACGCCGTATCGCTGATACGCTCGAGGTGATGGGCGGAAGAGCAGCAATCGTGGCCGGCCTGGTCGCCGGGGTTCTCGTGGGCGGTATTGCGCTGGGCGCCGCCGTGGCCTTGTCGCCTATGCCTGCAGCGCCGCACGCGTCGCCAACGCCCGCGCCGACGTTTGCCCCAACGCCATCGCCCACGCCGGCCCCCACGCCCACGCCTGCGCCGACACCGGCGCCAACCCCTACGCCGTCGTCCACGGACACGCCCCCGCCGTCCGGCCCTGCGAACTCGCCCCTCCCCGGCGGCTAGCGCGCCTCAGCCTGCGCGGAGCACGGTGAGCAGCGCCTCGCGCAGCAGCCCCGCAGCGAAGACGGCGAGCAGCAAAGCCAGCACGCGCATCGTCAGCGCCCAGCCGCGTCCTGCGGCCGGCCGGCCGGCCCGCGACGTTAGCAGGGCCAGGACCACCTTGGAGCCCACTAGCGACCCGTAGAACCCGGCGACGAATAGCGCCGCAGCACCAGGGCCCGAAGCCGCGGCGCTGGCCACCAGCGTCGGTGCTCCCACCAGGAGCCAGAACAAGTACGGGTGCGGGCTGAGCAGGTTCACCGTGACGCCCCGCAGCCACGATCGAGGGGCCTCGCCTCCGCCATCGGCGCCGCCCGCGTCCCCGGCCGGTGCTGTCCGCCAGGTGTCAAGCGCAAGCGCCGCCACAAAGACAGCTCCGGCGAGCGAGACCACCGCCGTCACGCCGTCAAGCGACGCCGCCGAGCCAACGATCAGGATGCTGCCGACGATGATCGGCAGGTCGGTCAGCAGCGGCGCCACGGCCACGCGGACACCGTGGCCCGCCCCAAACCGCAGCGTCTGGGCGATGACGAGCGCCAGCAGCGGCCCGGGTGCGAGCCCAGCCGACAGACCGAAGAGGAGTCCAGTGCCGAGCGCCTCGAGCATCTCGCGGCGCCAGCCCAGCCGCTAGCCGATCGCCTTGGCGGCGGTGTTGACGAGGTCGAGCAGGACGCCTGGGAACAGGCCCAGAGCGAGCGTGAGGACCGTGCTCACCGCAAGGCCGGCCCAGACCAGACGGCCATGGCGCACGACGGGGATCTCAGCGTCAGGCTCGCGCATGAACATGTAGACCACGACGCGCAGGTAGTAGAACGCCGCAGCGGTCGCGTTGAGCATGGCCAGCACGGCCAGGGCGGTAACCCATCCGCCGGCCTGGACAGCCGCGAAGATCACGTAAAACTTGCCGAAGAAGCCGGCCGTCGGCGGAATGCCGGTCAGGCTCAGCAGGAAGAGCGCCATCAGGATGCCCAGCACGGGCTCGCGGCGCATCAGCCCCGCAAAGGTGGAGAGGTTGCTCGTGACGCCCGGGCGCTTCTGAAGAGCGGCGATGACGGCAAACGCGCCGAGGTTCATGAACGAGTACGCCGCGCCGTAGTACAGGAGACCCTCGAGGCCCTCGATCCTGCCCGCGCCAAAGGCTGCAAAGCCAACGAGCATGTAGCCGGTGTGGGCGATCGAGGAGTACGCCAGCATCCGCTTCACGTTGTCCTGCGTCAGCGCGACCAGGTTGCCGAGCGTCATGGTGAGCGCCGCGAGCACGATGATCACGATGTTCC
>JANYAA010000252.1 GCA_025355255.1 Chloroflexota bacterium
CACCACCGTCAGCACCAGCATCGGCGCGGCGGCGCCGGCCAGACCGCGCAGGACGCCAGCCGCGCCGATCACCAAGGCGACCACGATGATGGCGCGTCCGGCGCCAATTCTGCCGCCAATCCCAGGCGCCAGCGGCGCAAAGAGCCCCATGCACAGGACCGGAACGGCGGTGAGCAGCCCCACAAACGCGTGGCTGGCGCCAAGGCCATCGCGGATGGGGACGGCAAGCGCGCCGATCACCGCCAGCTGCGGGCGCAGCGCGATCGCAGCGAGCAGGAGGCCACCGAGCATAGGTGCCGATGGCGCAAGACCACCGGCTGGCCGGTCCGAGGGGGTTGACATGAGGCCGCAAGGATGCCAGATGCCCTGTTGACGGCGGCAGGCCAGCGTTGGACCATCATCCCATGGACGACGATCTCGATCCCAGAGAGGAGGAGCGGACCCGCCGGCGCGATCATGACCTCGATGCCGAGCGGCGTGCGCTGCTGCGCCCGGGCATGGGCAAGGTCTTCAAGCAGATCACTGACTCGTGGGGCGAGAGGGCACCTCCCGATCAGGATCGTGCTCAGAAGAGGGCTGGAAGGGGCTCCAGTAGACCACGGTAGCCAGGCCGTGAGTGCAGGCGTGAGTGCAGACTGGGCCGACCGGCTAAGGGCGAGGTCCACCGCGTGGTGGCCATCTGGGCGACCGGCCGGCTCACCCCGTACCCCGTCGGGCCTATCGAGGCGCCTGTTCGTCTGGGGTGTCTCGGGAGGTGACTCGAGACGCCGCTACGCGCTGGCGGGGATGCGTGAGTTGGCGGAGCCGGGCTGCTCTGTCGATGGCGAGCACCATCCGACCCTGCTCCGGGAACGCGTCGCGCATCCGCACGAGCGGGTCCTCGCGAGGCCGGAACCGGGTCAGCGTGTTCTCGTAGACGGCGCGCCCTGTCAGCTCGAGCGCGTCGCCGCTCCCCAGGTCGAGCAGGAGCAACGACGCGGTGCCGGTCGCCCGAACATTGCCCGCGCTCTTGAACACGCCGTCACCGACGAACTCCGTCCACGAGGCCGAGGCTTGCGCCGCGTCGAGCGTGATGAAGCCGGCCGGGCCGCCCCGGTGCGCGACGTCAGGCATCCCGTCGGGGGCGATGCTCGCGAGGAAGGTCGTGTCAGCGGCCGCCGCCACCATGCCGACCCAGGGGTCGTCGAGTGCGATCGGCTCACGCTCCACGGGACCGACCACAACATAGGGCGATTCCGCGACCGACGGCGCGATGTACTTGCGGCATAGCGTGAACGCCTCTTCCGCGACGAGCTCGGTAACGGTCCCGCGCCGTCGCAGGGTGCCGTTGATCCGGGCACGCTCGGCGCGCTCGAGCGCCAGAACCAGCCCCCCCACGCGAATGGGCTCGTCGAGCCCGCCGGGGATCAGCTCGCCCACCGAGGCGGCGAGCGCCAGCGCACCTGAACCGACGGCACGTGCGAGCGGCGGGGGGCCGGAGATAGCCGCAAAAGCCAGGGCCTCGAGACCCGCGCGGGGGTCCCGGTAGGCGAACAGCACCACATCGGCGTCGGCGGCGTACTCAGCCGCTGGCCCGACCCACCCGGCCAGCTTGTCGGCAACGTGACGGGTGTTGGCCTCGGTCTGGACCGTCAGCTGGCCGTCGTGGTACAGGAGCGGGTGCATCGGCGTCCTCGCGGAGTTTGCGGCCGGGTGGCCGGCTGGTGTCCAGCCTGCGTCCGGCCAACACCCAGCACATCGGGCGTAATCCCCACCCGTGGAGCGCGCCTTCGCGTCGGCCGGCGAGCCCGTCTGGGGATTCCTTCCCATGGCTTCGGTGCCGCTTTGTCGTACGATGCGGTCCTCCGCCATAGGGAGGGGCCACGGTGGTTCGCTTGGCGATCGAGCCCGGTCGCGCGCCATTGGTGGGGCGCGACGCGGAGTTGCGCGTCCTCGACAACGCTGTGGCCCGAGCTGGGCTGGGATCCGCCGAGCTGGTGCTGATCCAGGGTGAGCCGGGCATCGGCAAGACGCGCCTGCTCGACGAGGTCGCGTCGCGTCGCGCGGAGGCCGGATGGCTGGTCCTGCGGGGTGGCGCTGACGACCGCGCAGCGGCCCCGCCCTACGGCCCGATCCTCGAGGCGTTGCGTGGCCACGCTGACCGCATCGGGGCCGAGGCTCTGGGGGTGCTCGCTGGCGCCTGGCGCCGCCACCTGGCCCTCGTGATGCCCGAGCTGGGTGGCAGACGCGACGATGGCGAGCCGCCGGGCGATCCGGAGGCGGTACCCGAGGCCTGGGCGCAGCTGCTCCGCGCCCTGGCCGGCGCAGGGCCCGTGCTGGTCACCCTCGACGACCTGCAGTGGGCCGACGTGGCCACGGTCGACCTGCTGCGGTATCTCCGCCGGCGGCTGCGCGAGACGCCAATCCTGGTCGTCGGCGCGACGCGACCCGCGGACTCGGCCGGGGACGCGGTCCAGTCGACGCTCGCCGCACTCGACCGGGGGCGGCTGGCCGGCCAGCTCCGGCTTGAACCCGTGGACGCCCCCTCGAGCCGCGCCATCCTCGAGGCGCTCCTCGCCGGGCCCGTCGGTCCCCGGCTGGAGCACGCGGTCTGGGCGGAGGGCGAAGGCGATCCCTTCGTGATTGAGGAGCTGGCCCGCGGACTGGCGGACGACGGGCGCGTCCGCCACCTCGACGGCGCCTGGGAGCTTGTCGACGGCGCCCCCGTCGGGCTCCCCACCGGAATGCGCGATGCGATCGAGGCGCGACTGGCCGGCCTACCCGACGCGACACGCGCAGCGCTAGAAGCCGCGGCCGTGGTCGGCCGACGCTTCACGGTGGAGGAGGCAGCAGCGGCCGCGGCGGCACCCCCGTCATCTGTCGAAGCAGCCCTCGACGAGGCCGCGCTGCGCCGATTCATCAGGATCTCCGGACCGTCCGCCGCGTCGGGCCGCGGCGCAGAGTACGAGTTCGTCCACGACAAGATCCGGGAAGTGCTCGAGGCGGTGATGCCGCTCGCGTCGAGTCGCGCCGCCCATGGCCGCCTGGCCGCCCGGATCGCGGCCGCAGCGCCGTCTGCGGACCCCGCTCGCTTCGCGTTCCATGCGCTACGCGGCGAGAACCCGTCGGATGCCCTTCCCGCGCTGGAAGCGGCGTCGGACGCGGCTCTGGCCGCCGGGTCGCCAGCCGATGCCGCGGCGCACGCTCGTGCCGCCGTTGCCATCCTGCGCGGCGGTGGTGATCGGCTGAGGCTGGCTGAGGCCCTCCTCCGTCTCGGGTCTACAGCCGCTGACGCCGGTCTGCTCGACGAGGCGCTTGCCGCACTCGCTGAAGCTGCAGGCCTGGCCCTCGCGAGGCCCGATGCCGACCTCCGCCTTGCTGCCAATATCCATGCCCGCCGAGCCGCCGCCTACCTCACACAGGAGGACCCCGTCGCCGCGGAGCTCGCTCTGGCGGACGCCGACACTGCCTTGGCGTCAGCTGATCCGGCCGACCATGCGGCCATCGGCGA
The DNA here is from genome assembly GCA_025355255.1 of Chloroflexota bacterium. GTDB lineage: Bacteria > Chloroflexota > Limnocylindria > Limnocylindrales > CSP1-4 > CAIXZV01. Next base: position 3,491 of record JANYAA010000252.1, read on the forward strand.
GACCGTCAGTTTGCTGCGCGCCCGCCTCTATGTGACCGTGACCGGCCGGATCGCGGCGGGTCGCCAGATCGCGGAGGGGGTCCGCGCTGCGGCGGCGACCTCGGGTGACGAACGGCGCGAGATCGAAGCCCTCACTGTGATTGCCCAGGGCGCGATGCACGCCGGCGACCTCCCCGCCGGCCGCGTGGCGTTCGAGGCCGCGATCCTCCGAGCCGAGCCGTTGGGGGATCCTGGGCTCACGGCGGATGCCGCCGACGGCCTCGCGAGGCTCCTCTTCTGGACCATGTCCTTCCGCCGGCTCCGCGACGTCGCAAGTGACGAGTTGGCGGCCGCGCACCGGAGCGGCGTGCCGCAGCGACTCGGCTGGCCCACGTTCTGGCTGGCGCAGGCGGCCCTCGCGTTGGGCGACTGGGCAGAGGTGCGGGATCGGGCGACTGAGCTCGTGCGTCTTGGGACAGAGCTCGGCGCCCGGCGACTCATCGGGCAGGGCCACCACCTTGCCGGCATGACGGCCTACTGGACCGGCTCGACCAGCGAGGCGGGCGTCCGCATCCGCGAGGCGGTGCGCCACCTCCGCGCCATCGGGCCAGGCACGCTCGTGTATTACCTGGGCCCGTTGGGACTTGTGCAGCTGGCAGCCGGCGAGACGCGCGACGCCGAGGTCACGCTGGAGGAGCTCCTGACGATCGCGAGGACGTTCCCTCCCGGCTCAAGCCCGCGCGCCCAAGCGTACAACATGGCAGCTCGGATCGCCCTCGGGCTTGGCCGGACGGAGGTCTCATACGTGGCTGAACTCGAACGGGCGGCCGATCAGTTCCACTGGTACCCGGTCGCGACGACCTTGGCGATCCTGACGCTCGACAGCAATCGCGCGGCGGCGCGCGGTTACGCAGCGGCGGCACGCGGGATCCTCGAGGGCAGCGGCAGCACGGTCCACCTGGCGGGGACCCTCGCGGTCGAAGGCGAGCTGGCCCGCCGGCAGGGGGATGCGGCGGCGGCCGCCACGCTCGCGCGACGGGCGGCGGAGATCCTGCGCACCGCCGGAGCATCGCCGATCGCCGGCGCGTTGCGACCGACGGCCGCTGTCGCCACCGTGCCGCAGCCCGCGGTCCCGCTCTCCGCACGCGAGATCGAGGTGCTGCGGCTGGTCGCCGCCGGGCGCTCGAATCGCGAGATCGCGAGGTCGCTCTCCATCGCCGAGAAGACAGCGATCAACCACGTGACGCACATCCTCGACAAGCTTGGCGTGGACAACCGCTCGTCTGCAACCGCGTGGGCTATCCGGAGTGGCCTCGCCTGACCGGCTGCGGACGCTGGCCCAGGACGGGTCTGGGAAGTCCTCCCCATGCGCTCGCGCCGGGCTGTGGCGGGAACTCCGCCCCATTGTGGGGATTCACCCCGATGGCGACGGTCTCGATCGCGGTCAGTCTCTGGCAATCGCCCCGCCACGCCGGGACACCCGGCCGGCACGGCGAACACGATTGTCAGGGAGGTCTCCAGATGGCCGGTGGACAGCTGCGCGGGTTCTCGACACCAGACGAGTCGCGCCCGTTCGAGAAGGGTCGGGCCGATGTGCTCGCGATCGGCGGAGGCACGGTGGGCCGCCTGACGTTCGAGCCGGGCTGGCGGTGGTCCCAGCACGTCAAGCCAATCGCGGGAACGGAGTGGTGCGAGGCGCCGCACTTCCAGTATCACCTGTCAGGCCGGCTCCACATCGTCGACTCGTCCGGTGAGCAGTTCGAGGCCGGCCCGGGCGACGTGACGTGCCTGCCCGCCGGGCACGATGCCTGGGTTGTGGGCGACGAGCCGGTCGTGGTCATCGACTGGGCCGGCGCTGGCCGCTACGCCAGCGCGGACTGAGCCCCCTGGGGGCCGGACAGCGTCACAACCCTGTCCGGCCTGCCCTCGTCGGTGGCGACCAGCCGCATGGCATCCCGGGGCCGCCACTCGCAAATTGCGCATAGGCACCCGGTCAAGTTGCTGGCCGTTTGGCA
>JANYAA010000259.1 GCA_025355255.1 Chloroflexota bacterium
CCAGATCAAAAATCAAGTATCCTGAAAAACCGGGGCCATGGTACACCATCGACGTACTTGAGGAACTCCCAGGCGAGCCGGCTCTTGCCGATGCCGGCCTGACCCGTGATGGACACGAGCCGAACGCGGTGCTCGCGGCTGGTCGCGTGGAACAGGTCCTTGAGCAGGCGCAGCTCGGCATCGCGGCCGACAAACGGCGACTCAAGACGGTCGTCGCGGCCGAGACCCTTGCGCTGGGCCACGACCCGCATCGCGCGCCACGCGGGCACGGGCGCCGCCTTGCCCTTGACGACGTGCTCGCCCGCGGACTCGTACGCCACGGCCTCGGCGGTCACGCGGTAGGTGGTCTCGCCCACAAGCACCGTGCCCGGCGCCGCGACGGACTGCAGGCGCGAAGCCGTATTCACGAGGTCACCCGCCACCATGCCCTGGCCGGTGGCGCCGATGGTGACCGCCGCCTCCCCGGTGAGCACGCCGGCGCGGGCCTGAATGCCCGGGCCAAGTTCGCGAACCATGTCCACGAGGTCCAGCGCGGCGCGAACGGCCCTCTCAGCGTCGTCCTCATGTGCGGTGGGCGCGCCCCACACCGCCATCACGGCATCGCCGATGAATTTCTCCACCGTGCCGCCGTAGCGGCCGATGACATCAGCGGCCTGCTCGAAGTACCGGGCGAGCAGCTCGCGGACTGCTTCCGGGTCACGGCCTTCGGACAGCGTCGTGAAGCCCACAAGGTCCGCGAAGAGGACGCTGACGAGCCGACGCTCGGCGATCGGTGCGGGCCGAGCGACGAAGGCCGTTGGCAGCGGGCCAAGCCCAGCCACAGCCTGTGCCGCGACGGCAACGGGCGCAATCGCCGCTGTACCCGACGTCGCTGGCGACGCAGCGAGCAGATTCCCGCACTCGCCGCAGAAGCGAATGCCTGACGCGTTGACGGTGCCGCAGCTGGGGCACGGCTGGGCCAGACGGGTGCCGCACTCCCCGCAGAACTTGCGGCCGGCTTCGTTGGGCGCGGAGCAGGACGGGCAGATCATCGCGGCGTGGGCAATCGCATGGTTGCAGCAGCGTACAAGGTTGCCGCATTCACGGGTACCCCGCATTGGCGACACCGCGACTGGAGACACTCGCGGTTATACCCCCCAGGGGTATGGAGACCGGCGTGGTACAGTGCAGCCGTCCACCACGCGTCGACCAGGAACCACCACCGACATGACCGAACCGACCAACCGGCTTGCGGGCCTCAAGATCGATTTCGGCGGCGGCTCGCCGCTTGGCGGCATCTCGCTCGTCGAGACCCCAGACGCAGCGCCAGAACGCACCGAGAGCAAGGTGCTGATCATCGGCTCAGGCCCCGCCGGCCTCACCGCGGCCATCTACGCGGCCCGCGCCAACCTGGCGCCCATCGTGCTGGCGGGGTCGGCCCCCGGCGGCCAGCTCATGCTCACAAGCGAGGTGGAGAACTACCCGGGTTTCCCGGAGGGCATCGACGGCCCGGACCTGATGGGCCGTATGCGCGCCCAAGCAGAGCGGTTCGAGACGATGTTCGTGGATCAGGACGTGGAGCGCGTAGACCTGTCGGCCCGGCCGTTCCGCGCATGGGCGCGCGGCGTCGAGTACCGCGCCGAGACCCTCATCATCGCCACCGGCGCCTCCGCAATCTGGCTGGAGATCGAGAGCGAGCAGCGGCTGCGCGGCCGCGGCGTCTCGGCATGTGCCACCTGCGACGGGTTCTTCTTCCGTGACCGGGAGATCGCGGTGGTGGGCGGCGGCGACTCCGCTATGGAGGAGGCCAACTACCTCACTCGCTTCGCCAGCAAGGTCCACCTGCTCCACCGGCGTGACGGCTTCCGCGCCTCCAAGATCATGATCGACCGCACCTACGGCAACCCCAAGATCGAGGTCCACACCAACACGGAGGTGGCCGAGGTCCTGGGTGATACCAAGGTGACAGGTCTGCGCCTGCGCGACGCACGCGACGGCAGCGAGCGCAACCTGCCGCTCGAGGGGCTCTTCATCGCCATCGGCCACCGGCCCAACACCGGCCCGTTCAAGGACTGGCTGGCGACCGACGAGAAGGGCTACCTCCTCCCCCACGAGCACACAGCCGCAGGCATACCGGGCGTGTTCATCGCAGGTGATGTGGCGGACCACCGCTACCGCCAGGCCGTGACCGCGGCCGGCGACGGCGCGCGGGCGGCGATTGACGCCGAGCACTGGCTCGAGGAGGCGGAGGCGACCACCGAGACGAGCGCGCAGGCCGCGACCGCGTGACGTTCCGTGGCGGCGGTGTCCGCGCGATTGCACGCGGCGGAACCAGTCCCGGTCGCCGCATGCCGCCCTCGAGCGACTTTGTGCCCGTTCCCAAGGGTCGCCGCGCCAGCACGGCCAGGCGGGTCGCGCGGTTCTTCGGCCCGTATCGCGGGCAGGTCCTCGTGGTGCTGGGCGCCATCCTCGCTACAAGCCTCCTGGGCCTCATCAACCCGTATCTGCTCAAGCTGCTGATCGACGACGTCATCGTCGGCCACCGCTTTGAGCTGCTCAACGGCTATGTGGCGCTGATGATCGTCCTGCCCATCGGCACGGGCCTCTTGGGCGTGGGGCAGAGCTACCTCAACAACCTCATCGGCCAGCACGTCATGCAGGATCTGCGCAACGCGCTCTACGCCCACCTCCAGAGCATGCCGCTGCGGTTCTTCACCGCCACCCGCACGGGCGAAATCCAGAGCCGGCTCGCCAACGACGTGGGCGGCGTGCAAGCCGTGGTGACGGACACGGCGTCCTCGGTCACCCAGAACCTCGCCGTGGCGCTGTCCACGATCGTGGCGATGATCCTCATCGACTGGCGGCTAACGGCGCTCTCGCTGGGCGTGCTGCCGTTCTTCCTGTACCTGACCAACCGCGTGGGCAAGGTACGCCGCTCAGCTCCGCCAGCCGCTTCTGCGTCTCGGTGCTGA
>JANYAA010000272.1 GCA_025355255.1 Chloroflexota bacterium
AGGCGCAGCGGCGGCAGGAAGGTGCCCTCGGCGACCGCGTACCGACCGCTGCGCTTGTTGAGGGGGAACCCGAGCACCTCTTCGATGGCGATGATGTCGCGGTAGGCGGTCCGCTTGGACGTGCCCGTGCGGTCACCCACCTGCTGTGCGGTCAGGCCCAGCTTGCCGTGCGCCTGAAGGATGCTCAGGACCTTGACGATCCGGGCCGTGCGGTCCTGCTTGGCCTTCCGTCGCGGGTTGGCGTCCTCGTCAACCACCTCGTCACCGTTCTCCGCCATGGAGGACCCTCCTCGCCTCAGCCGCGTCATTCGGGCGCGTCGATCGTAACCGGCGTGCCCCGCTCAATCGCGGTCAGCTGGAACCGGACCACGGCCTGCAGACCGTCCGGATCCAGGTCCAGCGCTGGACCGCCAGCGTAGCCGTTGGCCTGGCCCAGCTGCCCATCGGCAAATACCCAGTAGTCCAGCTGGCCGCGCCAGCGCGTGATATCGGCGCTGCCCACCAGCAGATCGATCTCGGGGAGCGCCCGCTGCAGCGTGACCCCGTCGATGGCGACTCGGCAGTGGCGGGCGCGGGCGCCCTCGATGTAGGCCACGCCCGCGTCCTCGGGCGCGGTGCGCCCTGCCGGCGCGAGCGCCACGGCCACGAGCGTCGCGTCCAGGTCATGGCCGGCAATCTCGCTGGTCCCGGCCGCAACCCTGGGCTGCCCCTGCTCCAGCCGCCACGCGTTGCCGGCCACGCGCCAGAAGCCGCGCTGGCCGAGGACAACCCGCGTGGCGGCGAAGCCCGACCAGCGGACATCGCTGCCGTTGCGGGCCCCGGACAGCGTGACAAGCCCCGTGGTCTCGCCGTCTACGGCGATGTCCATGTGCAGATCCAACTGCGCCGTGGTACCTGCGGCAAGCGCCCCGTCGCAGGGCGGTGGCTCAAGGGCAGGATCGGTGGGGCCAAACCGCGAGGAAGCGGCGGGTCGGTCCGCCAGGGACAGCTCGTTGATCGCGGCCGCTGCGGCAAACGCGCCGCCGGTCAGCGTGACCATCGCCACGGCCAGGGCGCAGCCCTCCACAAGGCGGCGACGCCGGCCTGCCCTGCCGCCGAGGTGGTGCCGGCTGACGCCGAGGCCGGCATACAGGCTCGTTGCCAGCAGGGCGAGCAGCCATGGGTACGCTGCCTCCACCGACGGCATGAGCGTCTGCGGGCCGCGCCCCTGCAATTGGCCCACGATTGTCCCGATCGACGGGACGAGCAGCAGCATGGCAGCGAGGGCCAGCCAGGCGATGAGCGCGAAGGCCCGATCCCCGCGGGCAACCGGCGGCCGGATCACCGCAAGCACGGCCACGATTGCCGGGCCACCTGCGGCGATGCGGACGAGGAGGTCCACAGGCCCGCCCGGCCGGTATGCGACGAAGATCAGGGCGAATGCCGCCGCCCAGAGGCCGGCGAGGGCCAGCCCAAGGATTCGCAGCTCGATACGTCGTACGCGCACAAGGGGAGCATAACCACCCTGGTGCTCCCGCCCGGCTCGTGTGGCCGCGGCCCAGCCTGAGCGGGTGCCCCAAAAGGTACCAACCCCGAGTAGGACTCACGGGGTATCGCCGGTCCGCGCGCAGCGGAGCACAGTTGCGGCAACGCACAGCGGCGCGGTGAACTCCTCCTCCTCTTCCTCATCCTCCTCCCACCGCCCCGTTGAGCTCCAATCGAAGCGGCGCCGGATCCCTCCCCGGTGCCGCTTCGGTGTGTCTGACGTGTTAGTAGGCAGCGGTGCGTGCCCGGTACACTCGCAGCGTTCAATCTGGAGGAGTAGAAGAACCCATGCGCATCCTGAAGGGCGTGTCTGCCCTGGTCCTTGCCGCTGTCATCGTGGCGGCCTGTTCAACTTCGGCCGCGCCAACGGCCACCGTTCCGCCCGTCGCGTCAAGCACCCTGGTGCCAAGCGCCACGGCCACTGCCACGGCCACCGCCACGCCTGGTCCCACCCCAACCGCCAACCCCTGCGCCCCGGCCAGCCTGGCCACCAAGACCGCCGGCATCCTGACGCTCGGCTCCGACAATCCGGCGTACCCGCCGTACTTCCAGCCGTCGGCCAAGAACACGGCACCGTGGGAGCTGGGCGACCCCACCAACCAGCAGGGCTTCGAGG
>JANYAA010000286.1 GCA_025355255.1 Chloroflexota bacterium
ATGCCGTCTCGCCCGCCGGGAGCGGGATCCGGGCGGGAGGTCCAGGTAGGGCGTCACCCCTGGGAGCCGCTCGGCTAGATGCTCGAGGTGCACGGATTCGAAGAAGTCGTCGGCCCGAGAGATTTCGCCGGTCCAGATATACCAGCCGCTGGTACCCGGCTCAGGGCGATGACGGAGTCCGTGGAGGGGCCAGACGCCATCAATCCCCGTTCGTGATATCCCCATCTTTGTACCAGGTCCGGGAGGATCGGGCTCCAATCCGAATCGTGCGCAAACGTCGTTCATTTCCATCGAGGGCATCCGAGCGGGCGACTCACACCGAGACGATGAGTTGTTCGTGCGATTGGCGGTCGAGTAGCCGACTCCGGCGGAACCAATCGACAGCATCGCTCGTCCGAGTAATGATGTGAAGGCATCGGGATCGGCTCATCTCAAGGATCGATATGCCTCGGATCGGTATCCTGGCACTGCTCAGCGCCTCACTTTTCGGCGCTTGTTCGGCGCCGTCCACCGGCGCTGCCACGATGCCGTCCGCAGGCGTTACCGCCTCTCCATCGACGATCATCTCGCCGTTGCCGTCATCCTCGATGTTTCCATCCGAGGTCGCCGGCCTGCCCGTGGTCAGCGTTGCCAGCGCCGACGAGTTGCTGCGGTCGGGCAAGCTCGACGGCGAGGCCGTCGCGGTGGCCGGCTTCTTCGACCAGTTCACCCCGTCCTGCCCGTACCCCGGGCGGTACATCGGCCCGATCGAGGGCTGGTGCCGGTTCGTCGCCTTCACCGACTCCCGCGCCACTGCGCAGTTGTGCCAGCCGGAGGGCTCGAACGGCATGAGCTGCAGCCAGCCGACCGAAACGAACCTGGCTCCCTTCTTCGTGAGCGAGACGAGCGGGGACGCGTGGTCGTTGCTGACGGGGGGCGCAACGGGCGAGCCGGCCGCCCTGGTGCTCATCGGCCACGCGGGCGACGCCCGGCAGTGGCAGTGCACGGCTGCAACCCAGGCCCAGTGCGCGAGCGCCTTCGTCGTCGACCGGATCGCTTGGGCGAACGGCTACGATATTCCGCCGGTGGCCCCGCAGACGGGCAACCAGCAGACGGGCAAGGCGATCACGCCCAGGATGACGCTCACACAGGTCGCAGCCGCGACCGGGCTCGGCGGCGACCTGCTGACCGGGGCGGCGTTCCGGGCCGGCGACATCGCCACCATCGACCCGCGCTGGAACCTCGCCGACGACAAGGTCGTGTGGCTGGTGCGGTCGCTGGGCCCGTCTGCCCAGGCCGGATCCGCGGAGACTCGACCAGAGACCGTGTGGCTCGTTGACGACGCGACCGGGAAGGTCACCGACAGCCATCCGCTGAAGCTGGCCTCCGACTACCAGCCCGGTCGGCTGTGGCAGATGGCGACCGCGCACGGCGTCGACTGCTGCGCGGGCGAAGTGCTCGCCTTCTACCGGGTCACGTCCGGCGACGGCACGGTGGCGTACGAGGGCATGGTGCCCGGTGGCTCATCGGGAGGACCGGACTCGACCATGTTCGGAGGCAGCTACGGCTCCGGACCGCTCGTCCTGCCAGCCGGCAGCTACTCGGTCACCGCGTGGCTGGCGCCGTACAGCGGCGGCGTCGCGGGCGCGCCCCGTGGCGAGTGCTCCACACAGGTCACCATCCGGCCGCTCGACGACGTCGCGCTGAACGCCGACTTCCCGCCAAACAAGGCGTGCACCTTCGGGCCCGCGCCCTCGCCGTCGCCCGGCTCGTAGGGATTCCTAGCAGTACCCAGCTCCGCCAGATCGCTGGCCCGGGTGTCATTCGCAGACGCATTGCGAGGCCAGCGATCCGGTCCCCCCTCGCCGGCTCCGAGCCGGGGAATGAACTCGGCCGCCGGTGACGGCGAGCCCGGCTTGCGTCATGACGTCTGGCTCACTGACGTCGGCCACCCACGCCCCAACGATGGAGCCCCGGTGAGCGAGCCAGGCGGTTAGTTGAGCGGCAGCCGGCGGTAGTGGCCGTCGCTCCAGGGGTCGAGGAAGTGGTTCATCGGGCCGTTGTCCAGGTAGTGCTTGTGCCAGCGGGCAAGCGCCTCGCGGTCCAGCTCCACACCCAGCCCGGGTCCCTCAGGGACGCGCACGGTGTTGTTGGTCTGGCGGAACGGCCCGTCCTTGATCACGTCGCCCACCTGCCAGCGGAACAGCGACTGGCTTGGCTCGCTGATGTGCGGCATGGACGCCGACACGTGGAGGTAGGCCGCGGTGCAGATGCCCGCATCGCCGCTGTAGCACCAGAAGCCCACACCCATGGCCTCGCAGGCGCCGATGAAGCGGCTGGCCCTCGAGATCCCGCCCAGCACAGCGAAGTTCACCACGATGGTGTCCGGGACTCCCAGCCTCACCGCCTTGCGGATGTCTGGCACGTGGGACGAGAACGGGATGGAAGAGTGCTTGCGCAGCTCGGCCATCTCCTCAAAGGACCCCACCGGATCCTCGTAGTTGCGGATGTCGTACGGCTCAAGCTCCCGCAGCACACGGCGTGCCGTGGTGAGGGACCACTGCATGTTGGAGTCAAGGCGGATCATCGCCTTGGGGCCCAGTGCCTCGCGCATCCGGCGGATGGTTGCAACCTCGAGATCCGGGTCGCCCAGGATGAGCTTGCCCTCGAAGTACGTGGAGCCGTGCTCCTCGCGCATCTTCAGGCAGTAGTCCACCACGGACTCGGGCGTCAGCCAGCTTTGCTTCCCGTCCGGGGTTGCGCGGTAGCTGAAGTACTCCGTGAACGGGATGTCCTTGCGGACGGCGCCGCCAAGGAGTTGGTACAGGGGTTGGCCCCACGCCTTGCCGCGCAGGTCCCAGAGCGCCATCTCAAGCGCCCCGAACGCCGTGCGGACGGCGCCGCCGTCGGTGTTCTGGACGATCTGCCAAGGCGGCACGCACCGCCCCTCGAGGTCCGCGATGTCCAACGGATCATGGCCGACAACGCGGTCCACCAGGCCCTTGAGCGCGGGCATCAGCTCGTCTGAGGGCGCCTCACCAAGGCCTGTCAGCCCTTCGTCGGTCTCCACCTCGACGACAACCTTGGTTGTCCCCGGGTACAGCCCGCCGGTCCACAGGAACGGAATATCCAGCGGGATGTTGACCGGTGTCAGCCGCACGCCCGTGATCTTCACGGCCCACTCCCATGTGCTGCGATTCCTGCATGGTTCCCGTGCCGTGCACGGGCGGTGTCAGCCGCGCATTCGGCCGCCATCCGGATCAAACACGGCCGCGGCCCCAACGGCTGCCACCGTGACCGGATAGAGCTCGCCGATGTACTCCACCGCCAGCTTGTTGCCGGCGACGGCCTCCTCGATGGGCAGGTACGCCATGAGCAAGTGCTTGCCCACCGAGACGCCCGTTGCCGCGGTTGTCACGAAGGAGCGCCGGCCCTTGCGGTCCACGAGGACCGTCCCGTCTAGCTTGCAGATCGGCTCACGGCCAAGCATGTAGCGCTTGACCCCCGAGGCGGACGTGTTGTCGTCCACGCTGAGCGTGCAGAGCAGGCTGGCCGGGCCCTCGGCGCGCTGCGCCGTGTACGCGGCCTTGCCGATGAAGTCAGCCTCCTTGACCTTCGGGCGCGTCATGCCGGCCTCAACCAAGTTGCGGTCAAGCTCCAGCTCGCTGCCCATGAGCCGGTACGACTTCTCTACGCGGAGGCTGCCGCCGTAGGCGATCAGGCCCACCGGGACGATGTCGAACGACTTGCCTGCCTCCATGAGGATGTCCCAGAGGTGGGCGCCCTGCTCCATGGGGACATGGAGCTCCCAGCCAAGCTCGCCCGCGTAGCTGATGCGCGTGGCGATTATGCGAACGGACTTGATGTCGATCGGCACGCAGCTGCCGTAGGGCAGGGCCTCGTTGGACACGTCATCTGTGGTCACCGAGGCGACGACCTTGCGGGCGTTGGGGCCCCAGATGGCGATCATCGACCACGAGGTGGTCACGTCAGCGAAGTTGACCGAGCCGTCCACCGGGAGGTGGTCGGTCATCCACTTCATGTCGGCGTGGCCGGCGAAGCCCGCGTCCACCACGCGGAAGTAGTCGTGGGCGAGGCGCATCACGACGATGTCGGCGCGGATGCCGCCGGCCTCGTTGAGGAGCTGCGTGTAGACGATGCGCCCAACCGGCACGGCCAGTTGCCCCACGGCCATGTGCTGCAGCCACGCGAGGGCGCCGGGGCCCGAGACGTCCCACTCGGCAAACGCCGGGTTCTCGATCAGGCCCACGCTCTCGCGCAGGGCGAGGTGCTCAGCGTTGGCGATGGGGCTCCACCAGCGGGCGTCCCACTCGTGCGGCCGATCCATCAGGCGGTCGGCGTACTTGGCCAGCAGGTGCTCATTGCTGCGGTACCAGGCGGGCCGCTCCCAGCTGGCGATCTCGACGAACTCGGCGCCCAGGGCCTCGTGGCGGGCGTGGGCGGCGCCGTGGCGCACGTCGCGGTCCGTGTCCCACTGCTCGCCTGGATGGACGATGCCGTAGAACTTGGGGAACCACTCCGCGCCGCGGGACTCGTAGTGGAATGGCGTCTTCTGCGTGTCGTAGAAGCGGGCGATGTTGGAGCTCGCCGGGTCCATCTCGGGCTTGCCGTCGGTCATCCACTCCGCCAGCATCCGGGTGAGGCTCGGCGCCTCCTTGATCCACATGGCGGAGCACGCGATCAGGCCCTTGACCTCCGGGGTCTCGCCAATCAGCGGCATACCGTCCGCGGTGAGCGAGATCAGGCCATTGATGGCGTGCTTGATGCCCACCTTCTCGTTCCCGACGATCGCCGGGTAGAGCTCGAGCGCCTTCTCGAGGTGCTCGTCGAAGTCCTCCTGGGTGAAGGGCATCTCGGTCGGGGTAAGCAGGGCCTCCTCGTTGGACGGGATGTCCTCCACCGGGACCAGGATGGACCGGTGGGCGTACGAGCCAATCTCGAGATCGCCGCCGGCCTGCCGCTCGTACATGCGCGCGTCCATGTCGCGGATGACCGGGAACGCCAGCGCGCTCAGGCCCTCGAACTCCGGGACGGGGCCAACATCGATCATCTGGTGGACCGCCGGGGTGAGCGGGATGCGGGCGCCCGCCATCGCCGCCACCTTTGCGCTCCAGCAGCCGCCGGCGACAACGATGATGTCGGCCGCGATGTGGCCGCGGGTGGTGGTGAGACCCTTGACCCGGCCGTTGACGACATCGACACCAAGAACCTCGGTGTTCGCAAACGTCTCCAGCGCGCCCATTTCGACGGCCCGGTCACGCCAGATGGTCCCGGCGTGGAGCGGATCCACCACGCCCACTGCCGGCGTGTGGAAGCCGCCGAGGATCTTGGTGTCGTCCAGGAACGGCATCAGGTTCTTGACGCCCGCCGGCGTGAGCATTTCTGCGTCAACGCCGTACGCGTGCGCCGCGGAGAGGCGGCGGCGCAGCTCGTGCATGCGCTCCTCGGTGCGCGCGATCTCGATGCCGCCGCACTTGGTGAACACGCCCATGTCCGTGAACTGGTTGATGCCGTCAAGACACCACTCGGTCATCTGGCGCGAGTACTCCACCGGGAAGGTGAAGCTTGAGGCGTGGCCGGTGGAGCCGCCCGGGTTGGGCAGCGGGCCCTTGTCCACCTGGACGATGTCGCGCCAGCCCAGGCGGGCGAGGTGCCACGCCAAGCCGTTGCCGGCGATGCCGGCTCCCACGATGACAACTCGCGCCTGGGAGGGCAGTTCACGCATCGGCCGGTACCTCGGATCGCTTCGCTTCGGACATGTCGTCGGTCGCCTGGTCCCCTGGCGCCCGATGCCCGAAGGCGATTCTAGGACCGCACGCGCGCTCAGACCGGGCGAGCCGCACGGCTGGACAGGCCGCTTGTGCGTACAGGATGGACCCCCAGCAGCCCCGGGTGTGCAGCCATCGCGATTCGTTCCGCAATCCGGAACGACGCCCCTCGTGCGTCGTGTGCGGCGCGTCGTCAGGGCGCCTCGCGCAGGTCGCGCGCCATCCTGGCCGCAGCTTCGGTCACGAGGTGGCCAATCGCATCGCGCCGCCCCGGTGGCGGAAACCGGAACGTGGGCCCGTGCAGGCCGACCACGCAGACAAGGTGGCTGTCCGCATCGGTCACGCCGGCCGCCACCGACGACAGCCCGTCGCTGTACTCGCCGATCACCCAGGCGTAACCCGCTTCGACGATGGCGCGCAGGCGCCAGCGGAGCGTGTTGGGATCCGTGATCGTCGCGAGGCTCGATCGCGCCAGCGGTTCGCTCAGGTATTCGGCCAGCCTCGCCGGCGTCAGCGAGGCCAGCAGCACTTGGCCACCCGACGTCTGATGCATCGGCATTCGCGCCCCGGTCCAGTCCCGGACGGAGATCTCGTGGCTGCCGCCAATCTGGTCGATGTAGAGGACGTCTCGCCCGTCGGGTATCCCGATCATGGCGATCTCGCCTGTCGCCTCCGCCATCGCGGCAAGGTGGGGTCGCGCGATCAGCGCGAGGCGACGGCCGGGGCGGGACCCTGAGGCAAACTTTCCCATCCTCGGGCCCAGGCCATAGCGACCGTCTTGAATCTGCTCCACGGCACCCTGGTCGATCAGCGCCCAAAGCAGCCGCGACGTTGACGACTTGGGGAGCAGCACCCGTCGCGAGATTGCGGTGACGCCAAGCGGGCCGCCCGTGAGCGCCTGCAGGATGGCAAACGCGCGATCGATGGACTGCACCCTCGTCATGCGGACACGATAGGCCCGCAGCGAAGGGTGCGCGCTCTTGCTTGGCGGCTATCCGGCCAGGGCCGTCAGGCGGCGGCGACCGCCCTGGCATGCATCCCGGTGATGTGCTCGTCGTCGTGGTCGGCCATGACACCCAGATAGCCCACCACGTCCCGCCGCCCAAAGGTGGCGTGGTCGCCCCACTTGGCCCAGTCCGCGTCGCCCAGCGTGCGGAGCCGCGCCACGGTGGCAGCACGCCTTGCGGCGAACTCGGCCACGGCAGTCTCCGTGGTCGCCATCCACGACGCATCGGCCGTGCCCGGCTCTTGCCACACCCACGACGGTGGCACGTCGCCCTCGAGCGAAGACAGGCGCGAAGCGAAGACCTCGATCTCAACGCGGCACAAGTGGCCGATGCCCTGGCGTGCGGTCCACTCTCCGGCGGGTGTGCCGGAGACCGCTTCGGCGGCCTCGAGTGCTCCAGCCGCTGCAGCGAGGCGGGCCGGCGCAGAGGCCAGCCGGTCGATGGCCTCTTGACGGGTGGTGTTCACGGCTAGACCTCCGAGTCCGGCATGGACGCCTTGCGTTGCGCCACGAAGTCCCGAAGCGCCTCATCCACGGCCGGATCCAGTGCGGGTGCCTCGTACTCGCGGAGCATCTTCTTCCAGATAGCGTTCGCGCGGATGGGCGCGCCCTTCGAGCCGTCCTCGGCCCATTGCTCGTAGCTGTTGTTGTCGGCTGTGTCGGAGCGGTAGAACGCTGTTTCGAAGTTGGCCAGCGTGTGCGCCGTGCCGAAGAAGTGGTTGCCGGGGCCATTGGCGATCATCGCGTCCAGCGCCTGGCCGTTCTCGGACAGGTCCACGCCGCGGACGAACGTGCCCATCATCCCGCACTGGTCGGCGTCGAGGATGAACTTCTCGTAGCCCACGGTCAGCCCGCCCTCGAGCCAGCCGGCGGCATGGAGCACAAAGTTGACGCCGCCCAGCACGGTGGGCTGGAGTGTGTTGGCGGACTCGTAGGCGGCCTGCGCATCGGCGATCTTGGACGCGGTCAGGGAGCCGCCGGACCGGAACGGGACGCCAAGCCTGCGGGCCAGCGCGGCAACCGTGTACAGCACGAGCGCGGGCTCCGGGGTGCCGAAGGTGGGCGCGCCCGACTGCATGGACACCGAGCTGGCAAACGAACCGAAAATCACCGGCGCGCCGGGACGGACCAGCTGGACAAACGCCATGCCCGCCATCGCCTCGGCGAGGGTCTGCGTTGCGGCGCCGGCCACGGTCACCGGAGCCATGGCCCCAGCGAGGATGAATGGGGTCACGAGGACGGCCTGGTTGGCTTCGGCGTAGGCGCGCGCGGCGCCCAGCATGACCGAGTCCCAGACGAGCGGCGAGTTGGCGTTGGCCAGCCCGAGGATCACGGTGTGGTCCTTGAGATACTCCCTGCCGAACACGATGCCTGCCATCTCAACCGAGTCGCGAGCACGCTGCGGGGCGGTCACCGAGCCCATGAACGGCTTGTCGCTGTACCGGATGTGGGCGTCCACCATTTCCAGGTGCCGCTTGTTCACCGGCAGGTCCACCGGCTCGCATACCGTGCCGCCGCTGTGATGCAGGTTGGGGCTCATGTAGGCGAGCTTCACGAAATTGCGGAAGTCCTCGATCGTGCCGTACCGGCGCCCCTTGTCGAGGTCGCTCACAAAGGGTGAGCCGTAGTTGGGCGCAAAGACGGTGGCGTTGCCGCCGATCTGCACGTTGCGGTCTGGGTTCCGCGCGTACTGGATGAACTGACGCGGCGCGCTCTGCTGGATGATCGAGCGGGCGAGGCCGCGCGGGAAGTGCACGCGCTCGCCTTGGACGTCGCAGCCGGCGTCCCGCAGGAGCCGAAGAGCGTCGGGATCGCCGCGGAAGTCGATGCCCACTTGCTCGAGGATCGTGTCCGCGTTGTGCTCGATCAGGGCGAGGCCCTCCTCGCTCACCACCTCAAACGGCGCCATCGTGCGGGTCAGGTACGGCACGATTGCCGCAGCGCTGCGGTCGGCGCGGGCAGCCTGGCGCGCGAGTCGGCCGCCGGACCGGCGGGGAGTGATCTCTTCGGTCATGGCGGTCTCCTCAGGCCTGCGTCTCGGAGGGGGTGGCGGCAGCCGCGGCGCGGCGTCGGGTGCGGGTTGGGCCAGCGGCATCGCCTGGCGCGGGGCGGGCCGGCAGCGATACAGCCTTGGCGAGGTTGGTGAGCGGCGAGGTCTTGTGCGGAATGGCCAGCGCATCCACGAAGTACGCCTGGAACGAGGGCTCCACCGCGGTCTCAATCTTCTCCACGCGGCGGACCACGTCCTCGATTTCGGCCCGTGACGCCCGCGAGAGCAGCGCGATCAGCGCCCCGGTGCCGGCCGCGTTGCCCACGGACGCCACATGCGCCAGGTCGCAGTCCGGGATGAGCCCAAGCACCATGGCGTGGCGCGTGTCGATATGGCTGCCGAAAGCGCCAGCAAGGTGGATCTCGTCCACCGCGGCCACGCCGAAGTGGTCCATGAGCAGCTGGGCGCCGGCGTGGAGCGCGGCCTTCGCCAGCTGGATCGCGCGGACGTCCTCCTGGGTGACCAGAAGCCGCGGCGTGCCCTCGCTGAGCACGTAGGAGAACGTCCGGCCATTGGCGATGACGCGCGGCGTGCGCGCGGCGAGGCTGCCGTCGATGACACCGTCCGCGCTGATGACGCCCGCGAGGTACAGCTCCGCAATGGCCTCGATGATCCCGGAGCCGCAGATCCCGGTGATGCCTGTGGTCCTGGCGGACGCCGGGAAGGCCGGCTCGTCAGACCAGTGGCTGCTGCCGATGACCTTGAAGCGCGGCTCCAGGGTGACGGGGTCGATGCGGACGCGCTCCACGGCACCCGGCGCCGCTCGTTGGCCGGCGCTGACCTGGGCACCCTCAAACGCGGGACCCGTGGGGCTGGACGCCGCGAGCAGCCGGTGCTTGTTGCCCAGCACAAGCTCCGCGTTGGTGCCCACGTCCACCAGCAGGCGGACGGCGTCTGACTCGTGTGGCCGATCAGAAAGGATGGCGCCCGCGGTATCGGCGCCCACGTGGCCGGCGATGCACGGCAGGAGGTAGACCCGCGCGGTGGGCCGGAGCGCGAGGCCCAGGTCTGCGGCCGTCGTGGTCACCGCGCCGTCAACGGCCAGCGCAAACGGCGCGGAGCCAAGCGGCACCGGGTCAAGGCCCAGCACCAGGTGGTGCATCACGGGGTTGCCCACCAGGACCAGCTCCAGCACGTCGTCGGTTTCGGCTTCGGCGCCCGCAGCGCCTGCGGCCGCCACCAGCGAGCCCGCAAGCCCGTCGAGCGCATCGCGCACGGCACGCGTCATCGCCGCCGCGCCATCGTCATGGAGCATCGCGTAGGAGACGCGGCTCATCAGGTCCTCGCCAAAGCGGATCTGCGGGTTCATCACGCCGGCCGAGGCCAGAACCTCGCCGGTGCCCAGGTCCGCGAGATGGCCGGCGATGGTGGTGGAGCCGATGTCGATGGCGATGCCCAGCAGCCGCTCCTTGAAGCCGGGCCACACGGCGACAACCTCCGGCCGCTCGCCGTCGGCACCCTCGCGCACGGCGGCCGTCACAGACCAGCGCCCGTCTCGGAGCGCCTTCTGCAGGTCGCGCGCCACGGGGAGCGCCACAACGGCATCGGCGATCTGCCAGTCGCGGGCAAGTGCCGTGCGGAACCGCTCGAGATCCCCGCCGGCAACGGCGAGCTCCGGCTGCTCAACCTCGACGTAGCGCAACCGCACCACGGGGTCCACCACGAAGCGCCGGAGGTCCAGCCCCTTGCGCACCACCTGGCGGTGCACCTGGCTCTCGGCCGGCACGTCGATGACGAGATCGCCCGTCATGTACGCGGCGCAGGCGAGGCGGCGGCCCTCCGCGAGCCCTTTGCGGGAGCGGTAGGTGGTCTCCTTGACGGCCAGCCCCGTGAGGTGGTCCGGCGAGGAGGTGACGCCGTGCTTGGCGAACTCGCCAAACTCGGGCACCACCTGGCAGCGGCCGCAGATGCCGCGCGTGCCGCAGACGGAGTCCACATCCACGCCCAATGCGCGGGCGGCGTCCAGCACGGCCGTTCCAGCCGGGAAGCGGCCGCGCCGACCCGACGGCGTGAAGACGATCAGCGCGTCAGGGGCGCTGGCGGTCCCGCGGGTCTCGGTCACGGGTGTGCCTCAGCCCACCGGGCCGGCGGGAGCGGCCCCGCCACCGCTGCGTCGCGCGTTGACGCGGCGGGCACCCGGTCCAGCCTCGCCCTCGGGCGTGACGGGGCGATTGGCGCGGATCCAGCGGGCGGCGTCGCGGTCGTTGCCGGTCAACACATCGGAGGCCATCACGGCCTGTCGCACGCCCTCGATGAGCGGGTTGGTGATGGCGGAGGTGAGGCCGCTCGCAATGGCCATCGCGAGGAAGGCGCCGTTGATGCCCTCGCGGTTGGGCAGCCCGAAGCTCACGTTGGAGGCGCCGCACGTGGTGTTCACGCCCAGCTCGTCGCGGAGGCGGGCGAGGAAGCGGAAGGCGTCACGGCCGGCGGAGGGCGCCGCGCCAATGGGCATGACCAGCGGGTCGACGATGACGTCTTCGAGCGGGATCCCGTGGTCCATCGCCCGCTCCACGATCATCTTGGCCACCTGGAAGCGGACCTCGATGTCAAAGGAGATGCCGGTCTCGTCGTTGGGGATTGCCACAACGGCTGCGCCGTAGCGGCGCACCAGCGGCAGGACGCGCTCAAGGCGATCGTCCTCGCCGGTGACGGAGTTGACCAGCGCCTTCCCCTTGTACGCGCGGAGGCCGGCTTCGAGCGCCTCAACAATGGAGGAGTCAATGGAGAGCGGCACGTCTGTCAGGGACTGCACCAGCTGGATGGTGCTGG
>JANYAA010000294.1 GCA_025355255.1 Chloroflexota bacterium
GACGACGTGGATCGCGTCCGCGTCGACCGCCGGGCCAGGCGCGACTGGCGTGGCTCCGGAGCGGCCGCAACCCGTCAGCAGGACCGCCGCAGCAAGCGCGGCTGCCAGCAGGCGCCCGGCGCCATTCATGCCGACGCCGCCACACAGGACGCGCAGGTGCCGAAAACCTCCAAGCGATGCGTGGTGACGCGGAACCCGGACCGGCCGGCGACTTCCGCGAGGACCTCGGCCAGCCCGTGGTCGTCAACCTCGGTGGATCGCCCGCACCGCGTGCAGATGGCGTGGTGGTGATGCGCCGTCTCGCACGCTACCCAGGCGTGGCCGCCGTCGGGCAGGTCCACCCGCTCCACCAAGCCCAGCAACGTAAAAAGGTCCAGTGCCCGGAAGATCGTTGCGCGCCCCAGACCCGGATGCTCCGCCCGGGCGGCCGTCACCAGCTCCGCCGTGGTGAAGTGCCCGTCCTGCGCCGTCACCAGCGCGGCCACGGCGCGACGCGGCTCTGTCACCCGCACACCCGCGTTGGCGAGCGCCGTCAGCAGCGGCGGAGCGCTATGGCCGTGTCCGCCACTCACGCTGTGGCGCCCACTGCGCCATGGGCGCCTTCGACGCCCACATCGTCGAAATCGTCATCGGCCAGACGCGAGGCGGGCGACCGGCGCTGGGCGATCAGCCCGTGCGGGCCGAACACGACGGCGAGGACGAACAGCGCGGTCTGGACCAGCACGATGGTGGCGCCGCTGGCGACGTCTAGCCAGTACGAGATGTACAGCCCCACAACGGCGCTGCTGATCCCCACGGCCGCGGCCACCAGCATCAGCCGCGTGAAGCGGACGGTGAGCAGCTGGGCCGTGGCGGCAGGTGTGATCAGCATGGCCACCACCAGGATGATCCCCACGGCCTGCAGGCTCACGACGATGGTGATGGCGACAAGGGTCAGGAACAGCAGCTCAAGACGCTCCACCTTGATGCCTGATGCGGCCGCGCCGAGCGGGTCAAACGTGGCGTAGAGGAGCTCCTTCCAGAGCAGCGCCACCACGACGATCACCGCAAGGCCAAGACCCACCAGCGCAACCAGATCACCCGGGCCAATGGCCAGCACGTTGCCGAACAGGAAGCTGAAGAGGTCTGCCACGTAGCCCGAGATGCCGCTGAACAGGAAGACGCCAAGCGCGAACGTCCCGGCGAACAGCACGCCGATTGCGGTGTCCTGGCGGATCCCGGTCTTGCGCGTCACAACGCCGATGGCGAGGGCCGTGCCAACGGCGGCAATCGTGGCGCCGACGTAAAGCGGCCAGCCTAGGAGGTACGCCACCACGATCCCCGGGAACCCGGCATGTGCGATGGCGTCGCCGATGAACGCGACACCGCGCAGGACGACATACGTCCCCACGACGGCGCATGCCGCGCCCACCAGCGTCGAGGCGACGAGCGCGCGCAGGAAGAAGCTGAAGCCGAGCGGGTCAAGCAGCAGCTCCATCGTCAGCGCTTCCCGTCGTGCTCGTGGAAGTGGCGCTCGCCCGGCGCCGCCTCATCGTGGTGGTGGGCGTCGTCCAGGACCACGGTCCGGCCGTCAATCACCAGGAGATGGCCACCGTAGGCGCGGGCGAGGACGTCTGCGTCAAGCACCAGGTTGGACGGGCCGTAGGCCACCACCGTCCGGTTGACGGCCAGCACCTGGTGGAACCGCGCGGCCGCACAGGCGAGGTCGTGCGTGGTGGCAACCACCGTCTTGCCGCGCTTCGCCTGCGCCTCAAGGAGATCCATCAGGAGCTCCTGCGTGGTGGGGTCGATGCCCGTCACCGGCTCATCCAGCAGGAAGAGGTCCGGCTCCGCGGCAATGGCCCGCGCCAGAAAGACGCGCCGCCGCTGGCCGCCAGACAGGCGCCCCACCTGCGTCCGCAGATGGCGGCTCATCCCCACCTGTGTGAGCGCGCTCTGCACGGCCCGCCGGTCATCCGCACCCGGGCGCCGGATGGGGCCAAGCCGCGGGAAGCGGCCCATCATCACCACGTCCTCAACCGTGACGGGGAACGCCCAGTCCACAAGCTCCGCTTGGGGAACGTAGGCCACGCGGCGCGCCTCCCGGCCTGCCGGCTGGCCGAGGATCTCTATCCGCCCGGTCCAGGGCGCCAGCAACCCGGCCATCAGCTTGAGCATGGTGCTCTTGCCGGCACCGTTGGGGCCAACCACCGCGAGCAGGCTCCCGGGTTCCACGGCGAGGGTCACGTGTTCCAGCGCCACTCGCTCGCCGTAGCCGGCGGAAACGTCACTGAGCCACACGTCCGCGTGCGCATGGGCGTGCGTCGCGTCCACGCCATCGGGATGGTCATGGCCGAGCGCCATCGGCAGATGCCGAGCGTGGGGATGCTGGTCGAGGTCCATCTGAGACACGGTATCAACTAGACCGCAGGGCGGCAAGTGGCGCACGTGCTCCCCGCCTCCGCGCGATATTTGCGCGACAATCCACGGACGTTCCCCTCGTTGAGCTATCCCGCACGGCACCGCCGTGCACCGTCACACACCCGGAGGCCTCCGCTGAGCGCCAAGCAGCCCGCCCCGCAGCCCACCCGCCGCGACCGCCGCGCCTCAGAGCGCGCCGCCGAGAACCGCGAGCGCTTCGAAGCGGCCCGCGCCGACCGCCGCAATCGCCCGGCCTCGTCGGGCGGCTCGTCGTCCGGCGGCTCGTCCTGGCTCAACACGCGGACGATGACCTTCGCCGGGATCGGCGTCGGCCTCCTCATCGTCATCGTTGTGGCCATCGGCCAGCTTGGCGGCACCACCAAGCTCAAGGACCCGGCCATCAGCTATCCGGCAGCCCTGGTCAGCGGCGCCACCCTCGGCAAGGCTGATGCCAAGGTGACCATCGAGGTCTACGGCGACTTCCAGTGCCCGTTCTGCGCGCAGTACGACCTCAACATTGAGCCCGTGCTGGTCAACAAGTACGTCACCACGGGTGTCGCGCGCGTCGTCCACCACGACTTTGAGTTTATCGGCCAGCAGAAGGCGGACCGCGAGTCTCAGCGGGCGTCGGCCGGTGCCGTCTGCGCCGTGGCCCAGGGCAAGTACTGGGACTACTCGCACTGGGTGTTCAACAATCAGATTGGCGAGAACGTCGGCAGCTACAAGCTCGAGCGGCTCGTCGCGATTGCCGCAGCGGCTGGTCTGGACACCGCCGCCTTCGGCACCTGCCTCAACGATCCGGCGACGCTGGCCACGGTTGACGCCGCGACAAAAGAGGCGCTGACGGTGAGGAACATCGTGTCCACGCCCACGATCTTCATCAACGGCGTCTCTGCCGACTGGGGCAAGACCGTCCGCAATGCTGACCAGCTGGGTGCGCTCATCGATGCCGCCGCCAAGGGCACGGCCTCGCCGGCGCCGTCCTCCTCGGCCAGCGCAAAGCCCTGACGCTGACACCCTCCGCTTCCCAGCCATCCCGGCAGACAGTCCGCGGTCCGCTGGGGCTGCCGCTCGTCGTCCTGACGCTGGCCGGGTTGGCCGTCGCGGGCTACCTGCTGGCCGTGCGATTTGGCGGCGGCGCGGCCGTCTGCGGCCCGTCGGGCGGCTGCGAAACCGTGGCCGCCTCTTCGTACTCGGTGGTGCTGGGCATCCCCGTAGCCGCATACGGCGTGGCGTGCTCGCTGGTCCTGACCGTTTGCGCGCTTGCCTGGTGGCGGCGGCCGACCGGCGGCCACTGTTGGCGGCCTACGGGATCCTGCTGCTCGCCACGCTTGCGGTATCGGTGCTCACGTACCTGGAGCTGATTGTGATCCGGGCGATCTGCCCGTGGTGCGTGTCGTACGCGGTGACGATCGTGTTGTCGCTGGGGACGGCTGGACTGGCCCTCCGCCGCAGCTGAGCCGGAAGACACTCGTTGCGTCGGCTTGATGACTCCAGGTGATCAAATCCCGGAATAGAACCCGGATTTGGATGCCAATTCGACCTCTTTATGACTTGGAATCATCAGTTCGCGTCGAAACAGCCCGATTCGACTGCTGATTCCGGGATTTGATGACTCAGGGTCATAGAAAGCCTAGCCGCCGCCGCAGAACAGCGAATTGGCGGGCAGCGGCATGGGGGACGCAGCAACGGTGTTGACCGTGGACAGCTTGACTGAACCCGGTGCAGCCCCGTCCTCGATGACGAGCGTCAACGGCCTGAGCGTCGGGTAGCCCCCCGTCGCGACAACGCTGCAGCCTGGCGTACCCAGCACCTCTACTGAGATGCCGTTGGTGGGGTTGCTCCACAAGATGAAGGTCGTGCCGCGTTGTCCGGGCTCAAACCCGTGCGGCACCCCGCTCATGTCGGACCCCACAGACACCACCACGCCGACGCTAGATCGGTTCGCCACGTCGAGCCGGAAGGCATCGTGGTGGACCACATCGACCACTTGACGGGTGAACGCGTCCACGAACACCCGAGTCCAAGCCGTGTTGCCAAAGATGTCTACTCGCCAGACGAAGAGGTCTGGATTGACCTGCGGCGCTGGGGAGGCGTCGCCAGACGTGATGCCGTTTGGCTCGACTTGCACCAGGGTTGCATATGTCCCGAGGACCGCATCGACGCCGCCGGAGATCACATCACTGATGCCAGCCACCTGGTTTGCGATGGAGATGGCGTCCGCCTCCGCGATGGGCTCGGGCGGATCAACAAGGGTGAGGGCAAGGCCGGCCGGCACAATCGAGGGCGCAAAGCGCAGCACCGCGCCGCGCATCGTCACGCCCGTTGTACAGGGCGGCATCGCGTCCACGGCGAGGGTGAGGACCCGCGGCGAGGCTGTGAGGATGCCGCTCACGTCGCACGGCGTTGCCGCCCAGGCCAGCAGCCACTCGGCGCCCGCGAGCGGCGTCAGCGCCATGCGGCGGGCGTCGGTGTCGTTCCGGTGCGCCCGCAGTTCGTCAATCGTCGCCGGACGCCGCGCGGCAATCACGCTGTCCGCGTCCAGAATGGCGAGCGACATGGGCATGCCCCGCAGGCCGATCGCCTCCACCCCTGCCCACCCGGAACCGCCGGCGCCGAGACCCTGGCTCAACGCCGACCACGACCCTGCGGCAATGGCGATCACGAGCACGCTGAGGGCGGCGGCCACCAACCATCCGCGTCGAGCGCGTGGCGCAGGCGAGCCCGTCCGCTTCCGAACGATGGCCGTCGGGAAATCATGCTCAGCCCGTCGGCGTTCGGCATCGAGGAAGTCGCCCAGGCGCGGGTCCAGCGCGGGCATCTCGTCATGCATCACCCGAGCACCTCCCGGAGCTGGGCGAGCCCGGTCCTCACCTGGCTCTTGACCGTGTTCTCGCTGACACCCATCGCCGCCGCCGTCTCGGCAATCGGCAGGCCAGCGAGGTAGTGGAGCGCGATGGCGGCGCGGGTGCGCCTCGGCAGGTTTGCCAGCGCCCGGCGGATGTCCGCCCGTTGGGCCAGATCGGGCCCGGCGACCGCAATCTCGTGGACCGCCGGATCAAGCCGCACCTGGCGCCGCAGCCGGCGGACGAGCCGAAAGGCCTCGCGCGTCTGGATCGTCAGGAGCCAGCTGCGCAGCGCGCCCGGATCGCGCACGGTGTGTACTCGCCGCAGTGCAATCTCAAACGTGGTCTGCACCAGATCCTGCGCCTCGTCATCGTCAAGGGTGATCACGCGCGCCGAGGCGAGCAGCACAGGCCCGTGGGCGTAGAGCTCATCCACAAGCGTCGCCTGTGGGCGGATCCCCGCCAGCTCCGTGTCCCGCATGCGTGCAGTGTCCACCCGGTCTCCAGCGTCGTGTACCTACTGGAGGACGCAGCCCGCCGAAACGGGTGATATCGCTCAGCGCGCGGGGCTGTATCCCGTGAGCTCCACGTAGGCCTCGCCGCCCAGCGCCTGGCCGCCGCGCGTGGCCGAGACCCGCTGCGAGCCCTCCCAGTACACGACGCCGGTAGTTGCCCGCGTGTCGAGCTCCTGCTGGGCGACAGCCGGCGTCAGGTTGATGACAAGGTCCCGGGCAGGGAGCTTGATGGTCCAGCCGGCCGGGTACACGGCGCCTGTCTTGGGGCTGGTCCAGTGGCCGCTGACGTCAACGGTGAAGTCGGCAGGGCCAAGACGCGTGGTGACGCCCGCCTTGTCTACGAGCGTGCCGTAGACCAGCGGGTACGTCCCGTCGGCCGCTCGGACCAGCGAGAGCGTCATGTCCGTCCCGTCCGCGAGGTTGACCGCGAACCAGTCCCAGCCGCCACCGCCCACCGAGATGAAGTCGCCCCACTGGTGGTCAAACCAGGCGGTGCCGGACACGCGCAGCGTCTTGCCGCCCACCGTGATGCTCCCGCGTGCGGCCATCGACGTCCGCGAGTAGTAGTAGGAGCCGCCGGCCGTCTGGAAATCCACATAGCCGTCGCCGTCATGAAGCGCAGCGGGCTTGAGCGTGATGAGGTCCAGCGCCAGGCCGAATGGAGATCCCGCGCCATCGCCCAGCGCTTCGGCGGGCAGCGCGCCGGCCGCCAGCTTATCGGCGCCGTTGGCGCCCGCCATGGTCCAGGGCGCGCGTGTAAACGTGGTGCGGTCCGCCGGGTTCAGGCCGCGGATGGCGAGGTTGAACCCCGAGGCGCCCGCGGTGGTGGCGTTCACCTGCGGGCCGATCTCTGCCCGCTGCGCGTAGTGGAACTGCTTGCCCGTCTCATCGGTGAGGGCCACGTGCGATGCCCAGGTCACCGGGAAGGACCCGCGCTCAGCCCGGAAGACCACGAACTCAAAGCCCCAGCGGCCGCCCTGCTCGTCAACGAGGTGGCCGGTGTCATACCACCACTCCGTGAGGCGGTCGTGGGCGCCGTCGTCCCGTGGCAGGACCACGGGCTGCGGATCCGACGGCCGAGGCGTGGTGGACGGCGCAGCTGTGGGCCGCGGGTGGGCCGCCGGCGGGTTGGCGAAGATGGGTCCGCTGCAAGCGGCAAGCACGGCCGCCAAGAGGACCAGCGCCAGCAGGCCCGGCGCCAAACGAGGCGCCAAACGACGAATGCGCGAGCCGCTCACCGGTTCGCCTCCTCAATCTCGGCTTCGGTCTTGGGCAGGACGCCGGCCAGCGCCCGGTCGAGTCGCTCGGGCACCCACCAGTTCCAGCGGCCAAGCAGCCGCATCGTCGCAGGCACCAGCAGCGCCCGGACCACGGTGGCATCAAGCGCCACGGCGATTGCCACGCCCAGCCCCAGCGCCTTGATGAGCACAATGTCGGCGAAGGCGAAGCTGCCCGCCACCACCACGACGACCAGCGCGGCCGACGAGACGATCCGTCCGCTCCGCTCCAGCCCTCGCGCAACCGCTTCCGTGTTGTCGCCTGTGCGGTCCCAGGCCTCCTTCATGCGCGTGAGCAGGAAGACCTCGTAGTCCATCGACAGCCCAAACAGGACGCAGAACAGGATCACGGGCTGCGTCGTCTCCACGAAGCCAAGCGGGCCAAAGCCAAGCGGCGCCGACAAGTTGCCGTCCTGGAAGATCCAGACGAGCGCGCCAAAGCTCGCGACGATGGAGAGCGTGTTCATGATCAGCGCCTTCACGGGGAGCACCACCGAGCGGAGCAGGACGAAGAGCACAAGGAATGTGGTCAGGACGATGAACGCGCCGGTCTTGGGAAAGTCAGACCAGACGCGCGTGACCACGTCCTCCACATCGGCCGCGCCACCGCCAACCTGCACGGTCACACCAGCAGGCGGTGCCAGCGGGCCGACACCGCTGCGCATGTCGCGAACCAGCGAACGCCCTTCCTCGGCGTTGGAGCTGAACGGCGTGATCACGGTGAACGCGGCGAGGTTGCCCTTGGTGGAGCCGTTCAGCACGGACGCCACAAAGCGGTCCGGCGGTCCGCCGGGCGCGTTGTAGAGCAGCTGGTACTGCGCCAGCGTCAGCCGCTGGTCAATATTCACGAGGCTCGCCACGCGCACCACACGGGGATCGGCCGCCAGCCGCCGCGAGTAGTCGTAGAGCAGCGCGATGTTGGCAGGCGTCGTGGCGTCACCCTGGGTCCGGATCGCCAGCTCCAAGGGGGCAAACTCGCCTTCGCCAAACTTGGCGGCCAGGATGTCGTACGCCTCGCGTGAGGGGACGGACGACGGGAGGATCGTGGCATCGGGGGCGTTGAACCGCACGTGCAGAAACGGAACGCCGAGGATGAGGAGGATCGCCAGCGTCGGGACGAGGACGCGCACGGGGTGGCGCATGACCCGGCGGGCCAGCCGCGCCCAGGGGCCGTCGGTGCCGGGCTGCACGGTGACGCGGCGGACGGCGAGCGCGTCAACCCGCGTGCCCAGGATGGCGAGGACCGCGGGCAGCAAGGTGGTCGCCGCCGCCACCGCAAGACCTACGACGATGGCGCCGGCGATGCCGACTGAGCGCAGGATCATGAACTCAAACAGCACGAGGCCCAGTAAGCCCAGCAGCACTGTGAGCCCTGAGAAGAACACCGCCCGCCCCGCTGTGGCCACCGTGATCCGGACGCTTTCGGCCACGCGGTCAGGTCCCGTTCGATGCGCAAGCTCCTCGCGGAATCGGCTGGTCATCAGGAGGGAGTAGTCAACGCCCAGTCCCAGGCCCAGCAGCGTGGCCAGGTTGAGCACAAAGATGCTCATCGGTGTGATGGTGGCCACCAGCCAGATCCCGGCCAGCGCAACCAGCACGGCGGCACCGCCCACGGCGAGCGGGATCCCGGCGGCCACCACGCTGCCAAACACGGCCAGCAACGCCAGCGCAGCCAGCGGCAGCGAGATGATCTCGCTCCGGCGCAGGTCCGCCTCGGTCACGGACTGGACGTCGCCGTAGAACGCAGGACCGCCGCCGATGCGCACGTGGAGCCCCGGCACCTCGTGGAGACGCGCTGCCGCGGGTGGTATGGCGGCCGGCGACGCATCAGGTGGGAGGTCCAGGAAGACGACGTCATACGCGGTCTGGCCGTCGGTGCTTACCTGGGCCGGCGCCAGCAGGTGCGACTGAATGCGGGTGACGTGGGGCGACGTGGCGATGCCGTCCGTGGCCTCGGTGACGGCCTGGATCCAAGCCGGCGTGCCCGCGTGCAGCGTGTCCGACGTGTAGACGAGCACGAACGCGGACGGGCTGGCACCCAGTTCACGCACGAGCGTCTGCTCGGCGCGGACGGACTCGAGGTCGTCAAGGATGAAGCCGCCGGCGGAGAGCGCGCCGGGCGCTCGGGGTGCGAACGGCAGCGCCAGCAGGATCAGCGCCGCCCACGCCGCGACGATCCACCAGCGGCGCCGGACGGTAAAACGACCCAGACGATCAAAGCTCATTGCATTGGCAGTTCGGCCGCGGGGCTGCCAGCGGATGGGTGCGCAAATATGGTCATGCTGGGTAGCATGTTATGGCCAGTCCGAAAACCAGCCCGAGGGTTCCAGCGCAGGGACCCATTCTGCTAGCATCAACCGGCCGCCCACGCGGCGCACGACATCGCGTGTTCCGCCGACCCGCATCCCGCACGAAGGGCCATCCGTGACGATCTTCACGATCTGGTTCGACAACTTCCCGAACAACCTCGTGATCCTGCTTGTCGCTGCGGCGATCGCTGGCGCGTTCGTGTTCGTCTTCGCCCGCTCCGCCATGGTGGCAGAGGGCGGCCGCCAGGGGTGGGTACGCAAGATCACCAGCCCCAACAGCAAGCTGCTGTTCGCCGCGCTGTTTGTGGTCTGGGCGCTGGTCTTCGGGATTGGCCTGCAGCTCGTCCCTCACGAAGGTGCCAGCTCGCCGTACGGCGGCCTCGGCCTCATCGCCCTCTTCAGCGGCTTCTTCATCACGATGGGCCTGATCTGGAGCGTCATCGGCGAGTAGCCGGGCGGAACCTACGGCAGCGCGGCGACGATTGCCTCAAGCTGCGTGGCGTCGGGGCTCTGCACGCGGAACAGGGCGTCGCCAGTGGCGTAGAGAGCAACCCAGAAGCCCGTCGCGCCGCCACGGCGAACCGACTTTGCGCCGATGGTGGCGTCCCGGAGCTCGGACGACACCGCACCGAGGAGCGCCATCGTCTTGGCTGCATCCACACCTTTGATGCGCACTACCGTCGCGACCGATCCGGCGTTGCCCGTGCCAACCGCCCAGGCGATGTCGGCGACGGTCTTGCCGTTGTCCTTCAGGAAGCCGTCGAGCTCGTTGGTGGTGAACGGCGCTCCGGCGAGGCCGAGCGTGGAGCCGTTGAAGCTGCCCTTGCTGAACGTCTCGGCGCCAACCGCGTCAGGCAGCGCCTTCTCAAGCTCGGGCGCGCCGACGGCCGTGGTGTTGTTGCCGTAGCTTGGAGCACCCGGCGCGGGCGTCCCGCCTTGGCTGCCAGGGGCGGTTGTGGGCTGACCGGCACGGGTCGTTGGCGCAGCTGTCGGGCCGCCGGTGATTGGGGACTCCACGATGCTGCCGCATGCGGCAGCGGCGACCGCGAGCGCCAAGACCCCGACAAGCAGGCGGCGGTCCGGCGTCACAAGGCGGTCCTTTCGAGCGGGGCACGCCGCGAGCCCTAAGTTGTTGGCGGCGCGTCCCGATTGTAGTGATCGGAATGCCGTTCGGCCGCTCCCAGAATGAGAGAGCCCGGACGCGCCGTCTGGCAGGCCCGGACTTCGATAGGGTCCAGAGAGGTCAGGGCAGGGCCGAGACGATGTCGTTCAGGTCCTTCTCCGACGCGATGATCATGAACACGACGTCGTTGTGCAGGTAGGTGACGTTGGCGAACCCGCTCGTGATTGCTCCGTGCACCTTCTTGCCGCCGGCGGTGAGCTCAGGGTTCGTCGCGTAGCTGCTGTCGAAGCCATCGACGAACTTGGAGGCGTCGAGGCCCTTGACCTGCAGGGCGTAGATGATCGTGGGGAGCCCGGTGGTGCTGGGCGTCTTGGCTATGCCCATGGCAAACGCGATGTCAGCAAGCGTTTTGCCGTTGTCCTTCAGGGTCTTCTCGATGCCGGTGCCGTCACCGCCACCACCAAGACTTGCCCACGGAATGGTCGAGTAGTCAAAGCTGGTCTTGGTGATGTCCACCCCGCCAACCTTGTCGGGGATCATCTTCGCGAGATCGGTGGCGTTGCCGGGCAGAAGGCTGAAGCCGGCGTCAGTGGGCTGCGAGGTGGAGCCGCCGTTACCGCCATCGGTGGGCTGCGACGTGGGCTGCGAGGTGGGGTTGTTGCCGGTCCCGCCGTTCCCGGCGTCCGTTGGCGCTGCGGTCTTGGAGCCGGAACCGCCGCAGGCCGCGACGATGACCCCAAGCGCAACAACTCCGGCGATAAGGCGTCGATCGGTTGACACGGGCGCTGTCCTTTCGGCTGGGGCACGCCGTTCCACCCCCTCGGATGCGTTGACGACGTGGGCGCATTGTACGAGCGACACGCATGACGCATCGGCACGCCCGTGGACGGCGTCTGGCGCGGTCCGCTATGATCGCCGCCCATGCAGGGTGCATAGGATTTATGCGTCGCGGTGCCGCTGGTGGGCGCCATCGGGCGGGCGGAGCGGAGGTTGCAGGCGGTGGAGATCCAGGCGCAGGATGCGGGCGTTCCCGCCGTTGCCGAGGCACAGCCGTGGGTGAACCCGCGTGACCCTGCCCGAAGGCTTGGCCCTGACGGCAAGCTGGCGGTCAGCCGCCGAGCGCCCAAGTGGCAGGACGTTCCCGACGAGAAGTGGAACGACTGGCGCTGGCAGCTCTCCAACCGGGTCAACGACTTGGAGGAGATCGGCGAGATCCTTGAGCTCACCGAGGAGGAGCGCGAGGGCCTGTCCGCACCGGACAAGTTCCGTGTGGACGTCACGCCCTACTTCATCAGCCTGATTGACCCAAAGGACGCCAACGACCCCATTCGACGCCAGATCATCCCGCTGGGCCGCGAGCTGGCCGCGTTCACGGGAATGATGGAGGACAGCCTCGCCGAAGACCGCCACTCGCCAGTGCCGGGACTTGTGCACCGCTACCCGGATCGGGTGCTGATGCTGATCACGACGCAATGCGCCGTGTATTGCCGGTACTGCACCCGGAGCCGGATCGTGGGCGACCCCACCCAGAACTTCAACCGCAAGGAGCAAGAGGCCCAGCTGGACTACATCCGGCGGACCCCGCAGATCCGCGATGTGCTGCTCTCCGGCGGTGACGCGCTGACGCTGGCGCCCAAGATCCTCGAGGGCACGCTGCGCGCGTTGCGCGAGATCCCGCATGTCGAGATTGTCCGGATCGGCTCGCGCGTGCCGGTCTTCATGCCCCAGCGAATCACCGACGAGCTGTGCGAGATGCTCAGCCAGTACCACCCGCTGTGGCTGAACATCCACGTCAACCACCCCAACGAGATCACGCCCGAACTTGCCCGCGCATGCGACAAGCTCTCGCGCGCCGGCGTGCCGCTGGGCAACCAGTCCGTGCTGCTGGCGGGTGTGAATGACTGCGTGCACATTCAGCGCGACCTGGTGCAGAAGCTGGTGCGCATCCGTGTGCGACCTTACTATCTCTACCAGTGCGACCTGGTGGAAGGCGCCGGGCACTTCCGCACACCCGTATCCAAGGGTATCGAGATCATCGAAGGCCTGCGCGGACACACTTCCGGCTATGCCGTGCCCACCTACTGTGTGGACGCTCCTGGTGGCGGCGGCAAGATCCCCGTCATGCCGAACTACCATATCAGTTCATCCGACCATAAGATCGTCTTGCGCAACTACGAGGGCTACATCACCACCTACGAAGAACCGCAGGATTACAAGGCCCACGATCCCAAGACCTGCAGCTACTGCCAGCATAAACACGCCGAGCCGGGGCAATCCGGTGTCAGCGGCCTGCTGGATGGCGAAGCCATGTTCATCAAGCCAGAGAGCTTTGAAGAACTCCA
>JANYAA010000311.1 GCA_025355255.1 Chloroflexota bacterium
GGCGGTCATTGCCGAGCGCTCCGCGACCCGGCCCGCCGCGTCCTACACCACGAAGCTGCTCGCGGGTGGCGTAGACCTTGCTGGGCGCAAAGTGGCCGAGGAGGCGACCGAAGTGCTGCTGGCCGCCAAGAACGACGAGACGGCCGAGGCCGCGGGCGCCATCAGGACGGAGACGCAGGCGCTGCTGGCCGGCGAGGCGGCCGACCTGCTGTACCACGCCCTCGTGCTGCTGGCTGAACGCGGTCTAGAGCCGCGTGCCGTTGTCAGCGTCCTGCGCGAACGCGACGGACGCCCCGGGGGCCGCTGAACGTCGCTCCGGCGATCAGCCGGCGTTCACGCGAACTACGGAGCGGTTGCGCTTGCCTACGCGCACCTCGATCCACTCACCCGCAACGGCAGTTGGCACCGAGGCTGGATTGCTGATCCGCTCCCCGTTGACCGTGATGCCGCCGCCGGTGACGAGCC
The DNA here is from genome assembly GCA_025355255.1 of Chloroflexota bacterium. Classification (GTDB taxonomy): domain Bacteria; phylum Chloroflexota; class Limnocylindria; order Limnocylindrales; family CSP1-4; genus CAIXZV01. Next base: position 466 of record JANYAA010000311.1, read on the forward strand.
TGCGGGCCTCGCCGCGCGACGGCGCGAGCCCGGCCTCCGCAAGGAGCAAGGCGACGCCGCCCTCCACCGCGCCCGGCCCGACGACGGGTCCCGATGTCGCCGCGTGGATGCGCGCCAGCAGCCTCGGGTCGCTGACGGGATCCCGCTGGAAGAGTGCAGCGGAGATCTCCACCGCGTCCTGCGCCGCTGGATCGCCATGCACGCGGGCCGTCACGTCATACGCCAGACGCCGCTGTGCCTCACGATCGCCGGGTCGCTCGGCGATCGCCGCGTCCAGTGAGGCAACCTCGTCCGGACCCCACAGGGTGAACCAGCGCATGTACGTGGCGACGTCGCGATCGTCCGCGTTGAGCCAGTACTGATAGAAGGCGAACGGCGTGGTGCGCGCCGCGTCCAGCCACACGGACTCGCCTGCCTCTGATTTGCCGAACTTGGCGCCTGACGGCGCCAAGAGCAGCTTGTACGAGATGCCGTGAGCGACCGCCTCGCCGTCTCCAGCTGCCGCGGCCGAGCGGCGGATCAGCTCAAGACCGGCGGTTATGTTGCCCCACTGGTCCGCGCCGCCCATCTGCATCTCAACGCCGTAGTTGCGGTACAGGTGCTGGAAGTCGATCGCCTGCAGCGTCATGTAGCTGAACTCGGTGAATGAGAGGCCTTTCTCCAGCCGCACTTGGACGGAATCCTTGGCCAGCATGTAGGGCACCGTGAAGTGCTTCCCGATGTCGCGCAGGTACTCGATCATCGACATCTTGCCGAGCCAGTCCAGGTTGTTGGCCATGACGGCGCCGATAGGCCCCGGCGTGAAGTCCAGGAACCGTGCGAGTTGGACGTGGATGGCATCGGCATTCGCGCGCGCAACATCGAGAGACAGCATCGGGCGGTCAGCCGAGCGGAACGATGGATCACCGATAAGCCCCGTCCCGCCGCCGACGAGCGCGACCGGGCGGCCGCCGCGGCGCTGGAGCCGGATCAGGCCGAAGATCGGGATCAGGTGGCCGACGTGGAGGGACGACGCCGTCGGGTCGAAGCCGATATAGGCGGCAATCAGCCGTCCGGTCGCAAGACGCTCCTGCAGCCCCGGCGTGGAGGCATGGAGGATGTCGCGCCAGGCAAGTTCGCTGAGAAGGCCGGGCAGGCCCGCGGCGGGGGTCTGAGGTGTGCTCATCGGGAAATCACCGTTCGCGGGCCGATGGTTTGGGCGTCAATTCCCTGCATGGTATCGTGCCCGCAATGCGAACCAGCCTCGCCCGGAGGCAGCGGCACCGCCGCATCGGCGGCGATGCGCCCAAGGGTGTCGGACTCCTCCCACTAGCGGCCGTCGTCCTCCCCATCGTGTTGTTCAGCACGCTGCTGCTGCTCGGAGCCACGGGGGCTGCGGCGGCTGTCGGCGCCTACAGCTACTTCGCGAAGGGTCTTCCGGACCCCGCTGCAGCCTTGGACGCGATCACGTTCACCACACAGTCCACGGTGTACGACCGCACGGGCGGCGTCCTGCTCGCCAAGCTCGGCGACGATCGCCGCGAGGTGGTGACGTACGCGGAGATCCCTCTCGCGCTGGTCGATGCGACGACGTCCGTCGAGGACAAGACGTTCTGGGAGAACTCGGGCTTCGACCCGCTGGGCTTCATTTCTGCTGCCGTTGACACGCTGCAGGGTCGCGATCGCGGCGGCTCCACCATCACGCAGCAGCTCGTGCGCAATCGGCTGCTATCGGCGGATGTCCTCAACAGCAGCGTGTATGAGCGAAAGATCAAGGAGATCATCCAGTCGATCCGCTTGACGTCGGCCTATCCGGGCGAGGCCGGCAAGCAGCAGATCATGGAGAAGTATCTCAACCAGAACTTCTACGGCAACCGCAGCTATGGCGTTGGCGCTGCTGCACGGTCTTACTGGGGCAAGGACCTCAAGGACCTGACGCTGGCCCAGATGGCCCTCCTCGCGGGCATCCCCAAGTCGCCCACAGCGTTTGACCTTGTGAAGAACGCTGTGGCGCAAACCGTCACCGATGCCAACGGCAAGGACACCACGCAACTCGTCGTGCCGCAGGACTCGCAGGTGGTCCAGCGGCGCAACATGATTTTGGACCTGATGAAGACACGGTCTGTCAAGACCAAGGGCCAGTACAGCGACGCGGACTATGAGGCTGCCAAGGTGGAGCCGGTGATCCTCGCCGCGCAGGCCGCGGAGGCGTGGAAGGCCTCGCAGTTCGTCTGGCAAGTCCGCAACGAGCTGGACCAGCTCCTTTGCGGTTCCGCGCAATGCCAGAAGGTGGACACCGGGGGCTACAAGGTCATCACCACACTTGACTACACGATGCAGCTGACGGTTGAGAAGTGGCTGTATGCAGGTGCCATCGTGCCCAACCGCCCCAACCAGGCGAGCCTGCTCAAGTCGCACGAGATCCCCAAGACCGAGTGGTCGTGGATCCAGGGCCTCACGGGCCACAACATCCACAACGCGGCGGCTGGGATCGTTGACTACCGGACGGGCGAAGTCCTCGCCTACTCGGGGTCGGCGTCGCAGAGCGAGCCCGGAAACAAGAAGTTCCAGCCGCAGTTCGACGTGCTCTCGGATGGCTGGCGCCAGCCCGGCTCGTCGATCAAGCCCATTGACTACCTCATCGGTATCGAGGACCACACGCTGACCGCCTCGACGATGTTCATGGACGTCGTCACCAACTTCGCGCAGAGCGGACAGCCGCCCTTCTACCCGTCACAGTCGGACGCCTTGGAGCGCGGACCGGTGCGGTTGCGCAGCGCGCTCGAGTTCTCCCTCAACGTTCCGGCCATCAAGGCTGGCCTCATGAACGGCCTGCAGCACCAGCTCGACCGCACCAAGGACTTTGGCCTAGCCTACCCCTCGGGCACCATCCCCGTCGTGTCCGAGAGCATCGGCACCCTCGGGACCCACCCGATCGACATGATCAGTGCCTACGGTGCTATCGCCAATGGCGGCGTTCTGATGCCGCGGCACATGATCCTCCAGGTCATCGGGCCCGACGGCACACAGGTGTACCCGCCGGTCGGGTCCGCGCCCGCCGGCACGCGCGTCGCGTCTGCCCAGGCGGCCTACATCCTGACGGACATCCTGGCCGGCAACACGATCCCCAGCGTGAACCCGTTCTGGGCAGTGTGGCGCGTCACGGACGGCGTCAGCGGCAAGGTTGGCCGACCAGCGGCATACAAGACGGGCACCACCAGCGACAACCGCGATGTGCACGCATACGGCTTCCTCGCCCCGCCCGACGAAAAGACCCTGCCCGGGCTGGTCGCCGGTGTCTGGATGGGCAACTCCGACAACTCCCCCAACGACGGCAAGCTCTCGCTTGAGACGTCGGCCCCATTGTGGTCCGCCATCCTCTCGGAGGTGTCGCAGGGCAATCCGATTGTCGGCTTTGCGCGGATCAAGCCCACAGGGATCGACACGGTTGACGTGGACGCATTCACCGGCATGAAGCCCGGGCCGACAACGGTCAAGACGATCACGGAAATGTTCATCAAGGGGACCGCGCCGAAGGCTCAGGCGAACATCGCGACCACCGCCGACATTGACGGGGCGTCGGGCAAGCTATGGCAGGACGGCTGTGTTGGGCCGCTGCAGACGCGGGCGTACGTGGACTACAGCACGCTGGAGGCGGGGTTCCCGGTATGGCGTGCAGCAGATCTGGCGTGGCAGGCGCGTGCCGCCAGGGGTGCGTATCAAGCTGGTCCAGCGATTGGGCCAGCCGGCAGCCAGCGGCGGCCTCGGACGTCCTATTTCTACGGCCCAGGGTTCTTCCCGTTTGGGCAGACCTGGGGTGGGG
>JANYAA010000316.1 GCA_025355255.1 Chloroflexota bacterium
GGCCAGGCCGCTCCGCGGCACCCGGCGACATTCGCTAAGTGCTGCTTCCTTCCGGACCTGACACGGTTCACGCGTCGCCGCTGCGCGGGACCCGGCCCTCAACGCCGCGGACACCGCCGGCACTCGGGAACGCCGACGCTCTCTGGAGACTGGCGGAGAGGGCGGGATTTGAACCCGCGATGGGTTGCCCCATACCGCATTTCCAGTGCGGCGCCCTAGGCCACTAGGCGACCTCTCCGCGCGGAAGAATACAAGACCCGACGAGCGAACTCGTCGGGTCAGGCGCCAGACCAGCTTTGGTGAGTGGCGGAGAGGGTGGGATTCGAACCCACGATGCTTGCGCACACCGCTTTTCGAGAGCGGCACCATCAACCACTCGGACACCTCTCCACGCGGAAGAATACCAAAGCCAGGTGCATTGGCCGGGTCTGACGGTGGGCCCCCGCGATGGACGGGGCGTCAGGCGCCGGTGGGTTTGGCGCTCACCAAGTCGCTGAGCTCCTCGGCCTCGTCGCGCCGGATGCCCGAAACGACATGCAGACGGCGGCCGAGCGCCGGGTGCTGCGCCAGCTGGACGACGGTGCCGGCGGCACCCTCCACCGGGTTGGGCGCGGCAAAGACGAGCTCCGCGACATCACAGGCGAGCAGGGCACCAACGCACATCGGGCAGGGCTCCAGCGTGGTGAAGATGGTGACATCCGCAAGCGACGCGATGCCCAGACGCCGCGCGGCCTCACGCAGCACGCTGATCACGGGGTGCGCCGTTGGGTCGCCGGGCTCGCCGGAGCGACCGCCCGCACGCGCCAGCATGGCCTCACCCATCACGGCAATCGCGCCCACGGCCGGGGCGCCCGACACCGCTGCCCGCCGGGCTTCCGCAAGCGCCTCGCCCATGAACAGCTCGTAGTTCATAGTGCGGATCATAACCACCTGTCACCCGCGCTAGGATGGCCGCGGCCAGCGGCAGCCCAGGCGTGGGGCAGGCTCGGCCGACGGGCGCACACCTGTGCGTCCGGCAACGCCCGCGTATCGGGCAGCCGGTACGCCCACGCACACGGAGCCACACCACATGGCAGCACCCAAGCGCATTGGCATCCTCACAGGCGGCGGTGACGTCCCCGGCCTCAACGCCGTCATCAAGAGCGTGACGTACCGGGCCACAGAGCTTGGCTACGAGGTCATCGGCATCCGTCTCGGCTGGGAGGGCCTGACCCACCAGCGCCGCACGCCGGATCTAGACCCCGAGTATGTGCGCGTTCTGGACCGCAACAACACGCGGACGATCGATCGCACCGGCGGCACGATCCTGCATTCATCGCGCACCAACCCGCGCAAGATGAGGCTGAGCGCCCTCCCATCGTGGCTGGACCCGAAGACCATCGCCGACAAGTTGGTCAGCGAGGGCGTCTACGACCTGACGGATCACGTGCTGGACACGATCAGCCACCTAGGGCTGACGAACCTTGTGACGATTGGCGGCGACGACACGCTGTCGTTCTCGTCAGTGCTGCATGCGCGAGGCCTGCCGCTCATCGCCATCCCGAAGACGATGGACAACGATGTCAACGGGACCGAGTACTGCATCGGCTTCTCGTCGGCGATCACGCGGGCGAAGGAGCTGATCAACCGCCAGCGCACAACGCTGGGCAGCCACGAGCGCATCGGCGTGTTCCGCATCTTCGGCCGAGACGCCGGCTTCACCGCGCTCTACACGGCATACGTGACGTCCACCCGCTGCGTGGTGCCCGAGTTCGAGTACGACTTGGACTCACTGGCCGAGGTCCTCAAGGAGGACCACCGCAACAACCCCAGCCGTTACGCAATGGTGATCACGGCTGAGGGCTCCATCTGGAAGGGCGCACAGCTGAGCGACGTGGGCGAGACCGACATGTTCGGCCACCGCCACAAGGCCAACGTGGGCGAGGCGCTGGCGAGCGCGCTCAAGGCCAAGACCGGCATCGAGGCCGTGAACTCGGAGCTCACCTACGACCTGCGCTCCGGTGAGCCGGACATGCTGGACTCGCTCGTCGCGTCCACCTTTGCGAACACAGCAATGGACCTGATTGCCGATGGGATCGGCGGCCGGATGACCGCCATCCGCGACGGCAAGTACAGCCACGTGTCGCTGGCCGAGACGGCGAAGCCGCCGCGCCGCGTCCAGACGACGGCGTACGACATCGAGCGCTTCCGCCCGCGCTACTCGGACAAGCTGGGCTCGCCGCTGCTGCTGACCCCCTCGCTGGGGCCCGCGGACAGCTGAGCCCGCGGCCGGTGGTGCCGGCCAGGTGTCTTGGCAATTGCAATGGGTCGCCGCGAGGCCGCCTATCTGCATCTCCGGGCGATGTGTGTGCCCTGCGCCGCTGGGCGGCTCAACTGCGCAGTGGGCGCTTCGTTTCGGCCGCTAACGGGTGCATCTGCGCGCTCCGGTCCAGTCGCGGCGCGCAGATGACAGCGAACGCGGTCCGATTGCTGCCTCACCGCGTAATTCAGCCGCTGGGCGGCTCGCCGCGGCCGCGCGCCGCGCCGCGGCGGGCGTTAGCCCTCCATCCCCGAGAGTTGGCGGATGGGCCGGGCGAGGTTGGACATGTCCTCGTCGCCGTAGCCGCGGGCAACCAGCCCGGACTCCAATTGGGCGGCCAGCGCGGTGACCGGCAGGACGACGCCGAGGCTCTGGGCGAGCTCGAGCGCAATGCCCAAGTCCTTGAGGTGGAGCCGCGTGCGGAAGCCGAGCGGGTAGTCGTTGTTGATCATCTTGGCGCTGCGGTTGGCCAGGATCCAGGAGCCGGCCACGCCGCCGCCGAGCGCCGTGACGACAGCCTGCGGATCAAGGCCGGCCTTCATCGCGAGGACCATGCCCTCCGCCACGGCGAGGTAGACCCCGGAGATGACGACTTGGTTGACCGCCTTTACGGCTTGACCGCTGCCCACAGGGCCAAAATGCGTGATGGTCTTGCCGGTGGCCTCAAGGACGGGGCGGGCGCGTTCAAGGTCCGCCACATCGCCGCCGGCCATGATGGTCAGGGTGCCCAGGCGGGCACCCTCGGAGCCGCCGGAGACAGGCGCATCGACAAGGCCGACGCCCTGCTTGCGGAGACGCGCAGCAAATTCTGCGGTGGCGCTGGGCGAGATCGTGGAGTAGTCGATCACCAGGCCTCCAGCCGCCAGGCCTTCGGCCACGCCATCGGCGCCAAACAGGACGGCCTCCACGTCGGGCGTGTCCGAGACGCAGGTGCAGACGATGTCCGACGCGCGGGCCACGTCGGCGGGGGTTGGCGCCTCGCGCGCTCCTGATGCAACCAGCGCCGCCGCCTTGCCCCGTGTGCGGTTCCAGACCGTCACCTCGAAGCCCGCCTTGAGCAAGTTGGCCGCCATGTAGCCACCCATGGTCCCGAGGCCGACGAACCCGATCCGCTCCACAGTTCCTCCTTGCTCACCTGATGCGCGCAGGGTACCGCCGAGCCGCGTCGAAATCGGGGACAGCGCACCGGGGCGTAGGATCGGGATATGGCGATCTACAGCACGGACAGGCGACACCTCGGTCCGGCGATGTTTGGCTTCGGCCTGATCGGGCTGGTGCTGGCCGGGGTGATGGCCGGGGCGCTTATTGCGGCCGGGATCACGGCGCGCAACCTCGACGACCGGCTCGCGGACGGCCAGACGCGTCTCGGGGCCGCGGTCACGCACGCCACGCTCGCGATGGACAGCTTGGCCGCCGGCATCGACAACACCTCCGGCACGCTCACGACATCAGCCGCCACCGTGGTCCATACGGCAGACCTGCTGGGCCAGGCTGCCGACACCTCCGACGGTCTCGCCGTCTCGCTCAACGTCAGCATCCTCGGCCAGCAGCCGTTCTCTGCCGCAGCCACCAGGCTGACGAGCCTCTCTGGGCAGGTGCGGACACTGCAGGGCGATGCAACCGCCTTGGCGACCAATCTCGATGCCAACAACCGCGACGTGGCGCAGATTGCCAGCCAAGTCCGGGCGCTGCGAGTTGACGTCGGCGGCCTGGCCATCGCTGTGGACTCATTCAGCAACACGCGCGAGCTTGTGGCGCTGATTGCTGGCGGCTGGGTGCTGGCCTTGCTGATGACCGCCTGGGTGGCCGTCCTGGCGGCAGGGATTGCCGCGACGGGTTGGCACCTGCGCCGGCGGAAGCTCCCCGTCAGTTGAGATCGGGCGAAGGACCCCATCGGCCTCGGATCGGGCACACTTCGCCCCATGACAACCAAGATCATCCTCGATGTGGACACCGGCAACGACGACGCCGTTGCGCTCATGACCGCG
>JANYAA010000320.1 GCA_025355255.1 Chloroflexota bacterium
CAAGATCTCGGTCCGTGCCGAGCGGCTGACGTACGCCATCGGGTTCATCGCCCTGTTCGGCTTCCTCATCTGGATCACCGTGTTTGACGTGATCCGCGGCCTCGGGGGAGGTGCCACTTGAGCGGTCCCGAAACTCTCCGGCCCGTGCGGCGGCCAACGGTCTCGGTTGACGTCGGCGGCGTGATCGTCGGCTCGGCGCATCCGGTGGTGGTCCAGTCCATGACCAACACGGACACCGCTGATGCTGACGCAACGGCCATCCAGGTTGCGCAGCTTGCCCACGCGGGCTCCCAGCTGGTGCGTGTGACGGTCAACACCGAAGCCGCCGCCGCCGCCGTCCCGGAGATGATGCGCAAGCTCCGGGACAACCTGGGCGTTGACGTCCCGGTGATCGGGGACTTCCATTACAACGGCCACAAGCTGCTTGTGGCGTACCCCGAGGCTGCGCGCCTGCTCGCGAAGTACCGGATCAACCCGGGCAACGTGGGCGGCAAGTACCATGACGAGAACTTCACGACGATCGTCCGGGTGGCCATCGACAACAACAAGCCCGTCCGGATTGGCGTGAACTGGGGGTCGCTGGATCAAGACCTCCTCACCTCGATGATGGAGGCCAACGCCAAGGCCGCGGCACCGCGTGATTCCCGCGACCTCATGATCGACGCGATGATCGAGTCCGCGATGCGGTCGGCGGAGCTTGCGGAGCAGGTGGGCCTGCGCCACGACCGGATCATCATCTCGGCCAAGGTGTCGGGCGTCCGTGACCTCGTGGACACATACCGGTGGCTGGCCCCGCGATCCGACTACCCGCTGCACCTGGGCCTCACCGAGGCCGGCATGGGCATGAAGGGCATCGTCACCTCCACGGCGGGCCTAGCGATCTTGCTCAACGAGGGGATCGGGGACACCATCCGCGTCTCCCTGACGCCGGAGCCCGGGGCCGGCCGCGAGCTCGAGGTGGAGGTTGCGCAGCAGGTGCTCCAGTCCATGGGGCTTCGCTCGTTCCTGCCCCAGGTCTCCGCTTGCCCGGGCTGCGGCCGCACCACCTCGCAGTTCTTCCAGGTCATGGCGCGCGACATCACCGAGCACCTCAAGACGCGCATGCCTGAGTGGAAGGCCACGCACCCCGGCGTCGAGGACATGAAGGTGGCCGTCATGGGCTGCGTCGTGAACGGGCCGGGCGAGTCCAAGCACGCTGATATCGGCATCTCGCTGCCGGGCACGTTTGAGGCGCCGGTGGCGCCGGTGTTCGTGGACGGGAAGCTGGACCGCACGCTGCGCGGCGACCACATCGTCGCCGAGTTCATCGAGCTGCTCGAGACGTACGTGGACCGGCGGTACGGCACCGGCGGCGTGGTTGCCGCGGGCTGATCCCGGGCGCTGCGTCTAGACTTTGCCAACACGGAGGTCCCCATCCATGCAGATCCAGTTTCGCAAGCCGTCCATGCCTCGTGCCGCGGACACCCTGCCCGGCCGTGCCGAGCCCGTCTCCGTGCCGGGCGCCCATTTTGTGAACGGCCGCTCCATGGCCGCGCCATACCCCGCGGGGATGGAGATCGCGGATGTCGCTATGGGCTGCTACTGGGGCGCGGAGAAGAAGTTCTGGCCCATCCCGGGTGTCTGGGTCACCGCGGTGGGCTTTCAGGGTGGCACCACCCCCAATCCCACGTACCGCGAGACGTGCACCGGCCAGACGGGCCACGCCGAAGTGGTGCGGATCGTGTTCGACCCCGCAGTGGTCTCGTACGATCAGCTGCTGCGCGTGTTCTGGGAGTCGCACGACCCGACGCAGGGCTACAGCCAGGGCGGCGACATCGGCACGCAGTACCGCTCAGCGATCTTCGCCCACGGCTCGGAGCAGTTGGCCGCGGCGCTGGCGTCGCGCGACCTGTACGCCGCCGAGCTTTCCAAGGCGGGCTACGGCGCCATCACGACGGAGATCCTCCCGGCGCCCGAGTTCTTCTTCGCCGAGGAGCACCACCATCAGTATCTGGCCAAGAATCCCGATGGCTATGATTGCCACACGGCGACCGGCGTGGCGTGCCCGATCGGCCTGGGCGTGGCCCAGACTCAGAGCTGACGGCCGCGGGGTAGACCGACCGCGCGGTGCCCGGTTCAATTGGACCACTGGCCGGGCCACCTGCGCGGTGACAAGCCGGTTCAGCGTGCAACTGGCGCCAGGAGCGGCCCCAACCGACGCGCGCGGTGCGCAGTTGGACTCGCTGGCGGCCCGCCAGAG
>JANYAA010000300.1 GCA_025355255.1 Chloroflexota bacterium
CGAAGTTGACGATCGTCGCGCCCTGCTTGGTCAGCTCCTCGTACAGCGCGTTGGCGCCGTTTGCGTCAGACGGGTAGACCGTGAAGTAGCGCGAGCCCTTGGCAAAGAGGGCCTGCATGCCCTGGTTCTCGGCGTCCTGGGTCCAGTCAGGACCGACCTGGAGCACCGGGGTGAACCCGAACTCCTTGGCGGCGGCCTCAACGCCCGGCTTCACGGTGTCGAAGTACGGGTGCGGCGCGGATGCGTACCAGACCGGCGCAAATCCGGCGGGGGCCGTGCAGGGGAAGGTGGACGCGGCCGTGGACGCGGACGGGGCCGTCGTCGCGGGGGCCGCGGTGACCGGGGCCATCGTGGCGGTCGGGGCTGCGGTCGGAGCTGTAGTGGTCGGGGCGGGGGTTGCGGCCCCTGAGCAGGCGGCAACAAGCACGCCGGCCGAAAGGGCAACGGCGAGGGCCTTGGGAAGGAAGCGAGTGGTCATCGGGGTTGGATCCTCAAGTGGGGATGGTGTGAGTGGCCGGGCTGAGGGGTACTTTCGTGATCACCCCTCCTTTATCGCGGGCGCGGTGCGGGCAGGCCGTCGGCGTCGTCGGCCGATGGCCCGGAAGCTCTCCAGGGAGACCGCGAGGAGGATGACAAGGCCGAGAAACGTCTGCTCGAAGTAGACGTTCACGTTGAACATGATCAGACCGTTCTTGATCAGGGTCAGCATTACCGCGGCCGCGCCGAGGCCGAGAGCCGAGATCTCGCCGCCCGCCAGGGAGGTCCCGCCGATGATCGCGACGGCGAACGAGATGATCAGCCAGTCGGACCCAATGGACGGCTGCGCCGACCCGACGCGCGTGATCCACAGGTAGCCCGCAAGGGCGGCGAACAGACCCGAGAGGACGTTTGCCAGAACCGTGATGCGGTCCGTGCGGATGCCGCTGAGGCGGGCGGCCTCGGCGTTGCCGCCGGTTGCGAGGATCCGGCGTCCGGTGACCGAGAACCGGAAGAAGTACGCGACGATCGTCAGCAGGATGATCATCAGGACGAACAGGATCGGCACGCCCAAGATGTCGCCACGCCCGATGGTGGTCAGGTCCTTGGGGATGTTCGTGTATGGGTTGCCCCTGCTGATCCCGTTCACGAGGCCCACGAAGATGAACGACGTGGCGAGCGTCGCCACGAACGAGTTCAGCTTGAGCTTGGTGATGATCAGCCCGTTGGCGAAGCCCGCAGCCGCGCCGACGAGCAGCGCGATGAAGAACGCCAGAACCGGGTGCAGGCCCCAATCCTGCATGGCCATGCCCGCCATCACCACCGACAATCCGCCGATCGCGCCGAGCGACAGGTTCATGCCGCCGATCACGACGACGATCGCCTGACCCATGGCGACAAACACGTACAGGGCCGCGGTGCGGCCCATGTTGAACAGGTTGTATTCCGTCAGGAAGCTCTCGCTCCCGAGCGCAAAGATGACGAACAGGACGAGCGTGGCCAGGACAACCGAGAAGTCGCTGCGGCGGAGCAGGCTCGCGATGACACGGCTCACGGACCCGCGCGACGCCTGGCCGGCCGGTGGCGTGCCCGGGTGCGCAGTCTCCGGCGCCCCCGCTTGTGTCGTCATCTCCGCCTGCCTCCACGAAGTTGCCGCTTGGTGGTAGCGTTACCAGCCTCAGCGTGGTAACGGTAACACATTCGTCAACGCCGTCGCAGCCCATTTCTACGCAAAGGCGAACCTGGCGTGCAAGTGCTCGCGCGGCCCTGTTGACGGATCGGGTATCGTATTGCTTGAGTTATCGATAACCTAAGCGCGAGCCACGCGGCGCATCTGACTCCCCCCACTTCGACTTAGGACCACCCCACTGATGACCACGACCAGCGACGTAGCGAGACGAGCGGGCGTCTCCGCCATGACGGTTTCACGGGTGGTGAACGGCTCGGGCTACACGAGCGCCAAGACGCGTGCGCGGGTTGAGGCGGCCATCGAGGAACTGGGGTACGTCCCCAACGCGCTTGCCCGCCAGCTCCGGTCCAAGCGGACCACGACCATCGCCCTCGTCGTGTCCGACATCTCCAATCCGTTCTTCACGACGATTGCCCGGGGCGTCGAGGACCTCTGCGTCGGCCACGGGTTCTCGGTCATGTACTGCAACACGGACGAGGACGAGGCCGAGGAGGAGCGGTACCTCCGCGTGCTCATCGAGCGCCAGGTGGACGGGATCCTGCTCGTTCCCAGCGGCAATCCGAGCAAGTCGTTCCGGCTTCTGAGCCGCCATAGCGTGCCTGTCGTGGTGCTCGACCGACGGGTCGTGGCCCAAGGCCTGGACAGTGTTCGGTGCGACTCTGAGGCAGGGGCCCACGCCCTCGTGCAGCACCTGGTTGGGCTCGGGCACCAGCGGATCGCGGTGCTGACCGGGCGTCAACACGTGTCCACCTCGACTGACCGAGTTGCCGGCGCCCGCCGTGCGCTCGCGGAGGCCGGGCTGGCGCTGCCGGACGAGCTGGTCCGCTGGGGTGGCTTCAACTTCGGGAGGACCAACCAGGCTGATGGGCATCGTATGGCCCAGGAGATGCTTGCGGCCCCGGGCGAGCGACCCACCGCGGTGATGTGCGCCAACAACTTCATCGCCTACGGCG
>JANYAA010000364.1 GCA_025355255.1 Chloroflexota bacterium
GCGCTACGCCTATCGCAAGGCGGGCATCTCCAATCGCCTCGGCGGCGGCCACTCGTCGCTCGCGATGTTGTTCTGGGGCCGTCTTCACCACCGCACGAGCCGGGTCCACCCGCAGATCGGCGACGTGGCAGTCTGGGGCAACGGCCAGCATGTCGGGATCTACATCGGCGGTGGGCGGGTGATCAGCGCACTCAACCCCCGCAAAGGCGTCAAGATCACCGGGGTCTATGCCCTCACGATCCGGTTCACGACGTTCATCCACACGGGTCGCTGACGGCGCATCCGCGCGAGGTTGGCGCCTCCGCCGATCCGGCGCGACTTCGGTCGCGTCATCAGCCCTCCGCCGATCCTGCTCGCGTGACGTCACATCGGCGACCCTCACATCCATTTCCCCGTGCCCGTTGGCACCATCCCATCGCCACGACGGGTAAGACCGTCGTGTCCCGGTAGAGAGGAGCACCTTGCGCCCCACCAGTAACCTCACCGCCGCCGCGCTCGCAACGCTCATCGCCCTCGCGGGCATCACCGTGCAGTCGTCGCCGGCGACAGCCACTGATCCCGCCCCGACCGCCTCGCCAGCCGCGTCGCCATCGCCGACGGCCAGCGACCTCGTCTCCACCTCGGTGCCTACCGCACCGCTCGCGGTTGCGGCGGCCGTCGTGCCGGTGCCTGCTCCAGTGCTTTCGCGGACCCAGATCCTGGCCGGCCAGCTCCGGCTCGTCGTGCAGATTGCCATCCGCAAGAACCATGCCCGCTACGTTTGGGGGGCCGTGGGTCCCTACGCGTTCGACTGCTCGGGCTTCGTGCGCTACGCCTATCGCAAGGCGGGCATCTCCAATCGCCTGGGCGGTGGCACTTCGTCGCTCGCGATGCTGGTTTGGGGCCGCCGCCACCACTTGACCAGTCGCGTTAACCCGCAGGTTGGCGATGTGGCGGTCTGGGGCAACGGCCGCCATGTCGGGATCTACATTGGCCGAGGACGCGTCATCAGCGCGCTCAACCCGCGCGAGGGCGTCAAGATCACCGGTGTCTACTCCCTGGTGGGCCGGTTCACGACGTTCATCCACACGGGTCGCTGACACCGCATCGGCGCGAGGTCGGCGAGCGCGTCGACCTCGCCCGAGCCTCCTCACAGCCGGACGAGCTGCGCGGCCCCAGGAGCGCGACTCCGTGGGCGGGAGTGAACCCGTCACGCGCACCGGACACGTCCCGGCGTCATGATGGTGGCTGCACGCCAGCCAACGTACGACGGAGGAGCCCGGACCCGTGACCGCCTGGCAGCGCCGGCTCCTGCTCGCGCTCATCGCCTGTTCGCTGCTCGCCTTGGCCGTTATCAACCCCGCGTGGAGCACGCCCGCGTCGGGCACGCCGTCCACCGGGCAGCGCCCGGCTGCGCAGCCGTCGACCACTCCGTGGCCCGCAACCAGCTTCTCAGCTCCAACACCGCGCCTCGCCATCGTCTACGACCTGGGCGGGCGCGGAACCGCGGGCCTCAACGAGCTTGCATGGGAGGGCGCGAAGCGGGCAGCCGATGTGTTCGGAGCCGAGCTCAAGGAGATCAACGCCAAGCCCGGCGACACCGATGCCGATCGGGAGGCGCGTCTCAAGGAGCTGGCCGACGCCCGCTACGACCCGATCTTCGTCATCGGCGCCACCTACGCCAAGGCAGTGGCAAAGGTCGCCCCGAACTACCCCAACATCTGGTTTGGCACGCTCGACGACGGCACCGTGGACGCGAGGAACGTCATCGGCATCCAGTTCAACGAGGAGCAGGGCTCCTTCCTGGTTGGGGCAGCCGCCGCGCTCACCTCGAAGACTGGCAAGGTTGGCTTTGTCGGCGCGGTCAAGATCCCGCTGCTCCAGAAGTACGAGGCGGGCTTCACGGCGGGCGCCCGGGCCGCCAAGCCGCGCGTCAAGGTCCAGGTCACCTATCTCTCGCTGCCGCTCGACCCCGCCGGCTCAAGCGACCCGGCAAAGGCCAGGAAGGCTGCGCTGGACATGTACGACGCTGGCGCGGACGTGATCTTCGCGGCGGCCGGCGATTCGGGTAGCGGGGTGATCCAGGCTGCCCACGATCGGGGGCTCTGGGCTATCGGCGCCAACAGCGACCAGTACCTCACCTCGGACCCGTCCGTACGCGGCGCCATCCTCACCTCGATGCTCAAGCGAGCCGACGTTGTCACACACATCGTCGTGATGGAGGTGGCGAACGGCGTCCCCAAGGACGGCAACAATGTCTTCGGCCTCGATCGGGGCGGGGTGGGCTACTCGACCTCTGGCGGCTTCGTCGACTCGATCAGGGCGCAGCTCGACGCCTTCGCCGCCAGGATCGCCTCGGGCGAGATCCTCGTCCCAACGACACCCTGACCGCTGGGGCCCCCACGACGTCCAGCCCGGCCTTCGAATGCACCAACTGGCCGAGAACGACGCTCAGGTGATGGTGGAGGCCGATCGGCCTGCCTTCAGGGAGTCAGGCCGTCATAGCCTCTGCGGCAGGAGTGCCCCGCCGTCCGCGTCCGCGGCCCCAGCGGGAAGGGTCATCGGCTCGGGAGCCGGAATCCGCAGCATCTGCGGCACCGTGACGAAGGTGAAGCCGCGGCTCCGGTAGGAGGCGATCACCGACGCGAGGATCTGGTAGTCGACGGGCGAGCCGCAGTGGCCGAGGATGATCGAGCCGCGGGTCCCCTTCGTCGCTGCGCTGAAGTACGCCGCCAGCGGCCACAGGTCGCCGCCGGGCCGACGAGAGGTGTCGGCGAAGCTCGTGTCCCAGTTCATCACCACCGGGAAGCCTGCTGCCGCGGCCGCCTCCCGCGTCACGGCGCTGTACGCGCCGAACGGGGGGCGGAAGACGCGGATCATCGGGTGTCCCGTGATGCGCTCGATGGTCGACCGGGCGCCGTCGATCTCCTGGTACTGGTCCGCGTAGGCGAGCCCGGTCATCAGGGGGTGGTCGGTCGTGTGGTTCGCGATCGGGAAGCCGAGATCGGCCACCGAGCGCCAGAAGGCCGGGGCCAGGACGACCCACTGCGCGGTCGGGAGGAATGTCGCGGGGGTCCGGGTCTTCAGGAGGATGTTGACGACCTCCTGGCAGTTGGCGGACCCCCATCCGTCGTCGAAGGTGAGGGCGACGATCTTGGCCCATCGCGGGCCGTGGCTCACGACCACCGGGGAGGGCGCTGCCGCGAGCGTGGCGCTCGGGACGGCCGCGGATGCCAGCAGCGCGACGACGGCGAGCGAGAGGAGTCGCTGGAGGAGCATGGGCTGGTCCTGACGGCTGATGTGCGGTGGGGGAGCGGAGACGCTCCTGCCTGAGGATCAGCGCGAAGCCCCACGCGTCAAGCCCCACGCGTCAAGCCCGCGCTGTGCATGCTTTGGCGGCCCGACCGGGCGACGATCCTCGTTCTCCACCTTGAGAAGGTGCGTCCTGCCAGCGTAGACGATTGTCAACCCATCAAGTCATATCCGCTTGGCTCAATCGCCAATGAGATGTCGGTTCCCGTCGCCTTTGGTACCTTTGCCCTTGCCTCGGGCGGGAGTAGCTCAGTTGGCAGAGCGGCAGCCTTCCAAGCTGCATGTCGCGAGTTCGAACCTCGTCTCCCGCTCCACTTCCCTCGCGGATAGTCGCCCCTGATGCACTGGTGAGTCAGCAGCCCCAGCGGCACGCTTGGCTCGACGGCCGAAACGCCACGTCGGGGTTCGGTCCCTGCTGACCTCGCCGCTCCGCTGAGCGCGGCCCACATCGCCCTCTCGAGAACGTCCTTGACATAGTAGTAACTACAGTTACAGTACTCTGAGTTACCACTTAAGTTGAGGCGGCAGTTCGTGAAGCCCGACCAGATTTTCGACCGCGATCAGGAGTGGCCTGACCTCGAGCGCTTCGCGACGCAGCCCGCGAGCGGCCCCGCGATCGGCATCGTCTACGGGCGGCGACGGCAGGGAAAGACCTTTCTGCTTCGAGCGCTCGCCCGCGAGCACCATGGGCTCTACCACCAGGCCCTCGAGGAGGAGCGAGGCCCGGCGTTGGCCCACATCGGCGGGCTCGTGGCCGCTGATGCCAGGATCGGCGGATCGGTGGCGTACGCGGACTGGAAATTCGCGTTTGCCGAGTTGGCGCGCCGGGCCGGCGCCGACCGGCCGATCATCATCGACGAGTTTCCCTACCTCGTCGCCAAGTCGCCGGAGTTGCCGTCCGTCATCGAGGACGCGTTCGACGCTGCCCGGTCCGGCCAGGGCCCCTCGTTCAGACTGCTGTTGTGCGGCTCGGCCATGTCGGTCATGAGCAACCTGCTGTCAGGGCAGAAGGCCCTCCGTGGACGCGTCACCATCGAGGTTCTGATCCGCCCGTTCGACTACCGCCAGGCAGCGGACTACTGGGGGATCCGCGATCCGCGGACGGCATTCCTCGTACATGCAGTCGTCGGAGGCACGCCCGGCTATCGGGCGTTGCTGCCGGGAGCATCGCCGCAGGCTCCAGCCGACTTTGAGCCGTGGCTCTTCGCGGGGATGCTGAACCCGTCGAGCGCGCTCTTCCGCGAGGCTGACTATCTCCTCACTGAGGATCCTGCGATCTCTGACCGTGCGCTCTACCAGTCGGTGCTTGCGGCGATCGCCGAAGGCCACAACACACGGAGCGCCATTGGAGGGGTCCTCGGGCGGGATGATGCTGCACTCCGTCATCCGCTGCTGGTGCTCGAGCGTGCCTCATTCATCCGGCGTGACGAGGATCTCTGGCGCGCGAAGCGCCCGCTCCTGCGCCTCGAGGACCCGTATCTGCGGTTCCACTTCGCGGTCGTCCGTCGCGACCAGGCCCGGTTCGATGCGCGCCTGACCGCAGAGGCGTGGGTCGACGCCTCTGCGACGTTCGATGCCCAAGTCCTCGGCCCGCACTTCGAGGAGCTCGCGCGTGTCTGGACTCGGTCCTACGCGTCCGCAACCACGCTTGGAGGACGGCCCTCCGTGGTCGGGTTCACGCAGGTGAATGATGCGGCTGCCCGGAGCCGTGTCGAACTGGACGTCGTCGCAGTCTCCGGCAACCTGAACGCGGATCGCCCGCTGGTCCTGGCTATCGGTGAGGCAAAGGGTGGTGCGGCGGGCAGAACGCTCGCCGACCTGCGGAAGCTCGAGCGAGGAAGGGCGATCCTTGGCGAGAAGGCACGTGTCGACCAGGCGAAGCTGCTGCTCTTCTCCCGATCGGGTTTCAACCCCGACCTGCTCGAGTTTGCGGCGAAGCGCGACGACGTCGAACTGGTGGACCTCGAGCGCCTCTATCGGGGGAGTTGACGTCGACAACTGCCGCGCACCTGTCGCACCGGCCGGCCTACGGAACGGCTGTCCGTCCCGTGAGTGGCGACACGATAACTGGACGCCGCATGCTCATCACTCCAGGCACGACGCTGTACCGCAAAGACGCCGAGGCCTTCCAAGCTGCATGTCGCGAGTTCGAACCTCGTCGCTCGCTCCAACCCCTTGGTTGCGCCCAGCCCCGCCCGGCCGCGTGCTGTGCGGCCGAGCGGGGAGTGACGGCTTACCTTGCCTTTGCAGACGCCTCGTTGGAGAGTGGTCCCTGACCCACCCCGTTGACCGCGAGGATCCGGTAGTAGTACCTGCGGCCCGACACGGTGGTGGTGTCGCGATAGGCCGTCGAGCCTGCAAGGGCGTCGGCAAAGAGCACCTCCGCACCCGAAACGGTGCTCCGGTAGATCTGGTATCCGGTGATCGGGCTGCCGTTGCTGGCCGGGACCGTCCAGTTGAGCTGCACGCCGGACTGGCTGCTTCTCGCCGCCGTGAGGGTGGAAGCGCCCGGAACTCCAGCCGCGGTCACCGTGAGGGCCAGGCTCGCCGCGTGGGTCGCCGACGAGGCGATGCCGGTGATGGTCACCGTTGCCGTCGAGGCCGCGGCCGACGGGGACGCCGACAGCGTGAGGGTGGAGCTCGTGCCGGCGGTCACCGACGCGGGGCTGAAGCTCGCGGTCACCCCGGCGGGCAGGCCGCTCGCGGAGAGCGTCACCGCCTCGGCGCTCCCGGACACCACGGCCGTGCTGACGGTCGACGTCCCGGAGGCGCCGGGGGCCAGCGACAGCGCGGCCGGCGTGGCCGCGATCGAGAAGTCGTTGGGGGCGGTGGCGGGAACGCAGGAAGCGAACTTGAACGTACCGACCCGAGTGCTCCAGTTAAAGGTGCCGTTGGCCTGGATGTACTCGCTCGTGTACCAGAACGTGCAGTCATCGGTCGGGTCCACCGCCATGGCGCTGTAGTCTCCCCACCGCGACAGGCTCGTGGTCTGGCTGCCGCCGCCGTTGATGATGGTGCCCTCGCCCTGGCCCATCGTGCCGAGCGCGTCGGTTGCGAGGCGACCCGTGTAGTGAATCCCTGGGTGCAGGAGGCTGGACGAGACGCTGAACCCGAGGGCCGTGTTGCCGGCCTGGTCCTGCGCAATGCTGCCCATCCAGCGGTAGCTGGCGTCGGGGGCGTACGTGCCCTGCTGGAAGACCGACAGGTTGTGTGATGCGTCCGGGCGAAGCTCGTACCAGCGGATGCCGGTGGATGAGCCTGCGGTCACGCTGTGGTTGACCACGAGTGCCTCGTGGTCGCCGAAGTTTCGGTAGGCCAGGCGGTACATCAGGCGGTCGGCCAGCGAGTCCAGCTGCTGACGCGTGCCCGACTGCGGGATGCAGGTGCCACCGCCGCAGGCCTCGGCGTACCCGGCGACGGTGAGTGCCGTCGGCCCGGTAAAGGTTGAG
>JANYAA010000367.1 GCA_025355255.1 Chloroflexota bacterium
CGACTCAGGCCCGGACGAGTCGGCGCTCCACTCGCAGCCCAAGTGCCGCCGCGTACCGGTCCTCGGTGGAGTGCTGAGGATCAACCATGCCACGCTCCAGCCGCGAGACAAACGACTGCGAGGTGCCCATGCGCTGGGCGAGTTCGTCCTGGCCCACCTTGGCTCGCCGGCGCTCGGTCGCGAGCTCGCGAAGCAGGGCGCGGCGCTCTTGGGCTGCGGCAATCAGGAGCGGCAGCTCCGGGTGTCTGCCGGCGATCTCAGCATCGAGATCCTCGATGGAGTCGGAGAACTCCCCAGCGAACGGGTCGCGTTTGGTGGTCATGTGGCTGGCCTCTGCGTTGCCGTCCGGTTATACCTTCAATGGTATGAGATGGCCGGCTGCGACAGGCGTGGGCCGCCCGGCGGTCCAACCGCGCAGTGCCCACGCGTTTGGGCCGCTCGCGTTGCCATCTGCGCGGCGGCGAGGGGTCCCAGCGCGCAAGTGGGCACGGATCCGGACCAAACGAAGCGCCCACCGCGCAGTTGGGCCGCCCAGCGGACCGCGCGGGGGTCGGCGACTCAGGCCCGGACGAGTCGGCGCTCCACGCTCCGCCCTAGGGCCGCCGCGTACCGGTCCTCGGTGGAGTGCTGGGGATCAACCATGCCCGGGATCCGTGGCCGCACCCGGCACCCAGCAGCTCGGGGTCAGATCCGCGCGGCGGTGTCGAGGGCGGACAGCGCCACCTCGACCTGGTCCTGCTCGGCGCGGCTCACGCCCTCGTCGGATGCGGCCGACCTCCACTGGGCGATGCCCGCCGCGACCTCGCGGATGATCTGGCGGGCTGGGCGTTCGGTGAGCCCGAAGAAGGACCGCACGTCGAGGACATCCGTCGCCGTGGGCGCGGCTCGCGTGCCATTGACGGCGGTCGCGTGCTCCCGCATCTCACGGGCGGGGTTGAGGTCGAACGCCGGGGCCAACCGCCACCCGTCCGGGTGGCGCAGGAAGCCGTGGTTGCGCAGATGATCGTCCCGGTTCCCGGCAAGCACGTTGAACGCCATCCGGCGGTAGATCTGCTCGAGATCGGCGCGGAGGTGCTCGGCGGAGCCGTGCGTATTGATCGCGTGCGCGATGTCGATGTAGTCGGCCCCGCCGGTGTCCATCCCGCCGGTCATCGTCAGCGCCGACGCGTAGAGCCGACGCCCGCGCTCCGTCCGATCGAAGCGCCGCGTGGCGAAGGTTCGCTGGGTGCCGGCAACACGCAGCAGTTGCGTGTCGGGGACCTCGATCCCCGCCGAGCGGGCGAGGCGCGCATAGACGTGCTCCCAGACGGCGACGTCACGGCGGTCGGTCCTGCTCGGGAACTTGGCGATCCACAGGCTCCCGTCCGGCTCCCGGAAGTTCGCCTTAGGGCGAGCGCCGCCGAGCGACGAGCCGGGTGCCACCAGCATGGCAATCTGGGCCATGGCCATGTCGTCCGGGTTCTCCTCGAAACGGCGTGCGAGTTCCTGGACCTCGTGAAGGTCGTGGATCGGCGGGACGTGCGGCTCGCGGTCGTCGAGGAACGGCCCGTCTATGCCGCGCCGGAGCCGGATTGCGCCCATCCGGGTCTCGTCCTCGACGCCCGTGAGGAAGTCCCAGTCATCGAGTGCCCGCCCGCCGGCGCGCCTCTCCATGAGCGCCTCGCCCCACTTGTCGGGCGCGGTGTCCGAGAAGATGCCAGGTAGCCTGCGCCGCGGGACCGTGACCTGCGCGGTCCCGAGCGGGAGGTTCGGGTCGATCGCGAACTGGTGGTTGGCGTCGCCGAGCCACGAGCGGGCATAGGCGAAGGCGACCGAGAGCGCAGCACCCGGCCAGCGGGTGAGCACGCCGACTGGGCGGGCTGGCCCCAGCTCCGGCGCGTCGAGATAGGCGACGAGGTCTACGCGCTCAGATCTCATCGGCGAGCCCTCGGGACTGCTTGCGCCGGCCCTGTCCAAGCCGTTCGTCGGCGATGGCGGCGCCCGTCTCGTCGTTCGCGGCGATGCTGTCGAGGTCGTCGACGAGCCCCAGCACCTCGAGGTACCGCGCGAGCACGGCAAGGCTCACCGCCGGGTCGCCGCGCTCGATGCGCGTGATGGTGGGCCAGGACACGAGACAGCGGGCGGCCATCTCGGCTCCGCTGATCCCCCGGCGACGCCGGGCGAGCCGAAGCCGCGCCCCCATCGCATTGGCGCGACGCTGGGTGTCGGGAAAGAGGGCTCGCCGCGGTCTGCTCATGCACATACTATTGCGGCCATCGACATATGTTGTCAATAGTATGTCCATTCTACGCGGTGTGGCATTGCAGCAGTCCTACCTCTGCTCCCGGGGGTTGCAGGACGATCCCCGCCGGCAGCGCGGTGGGTCGTGGGCCGCCCGGTGGGCCACGGGCGAGCGGCGGCCGAGGCGCTAGAGCGACGCCTTGGGCGTGGCGAAGTCGCCGGGCACGTCCACCTCGATCACGTCGCCCACCAGCCGCAGGGGGAACTGGCCCAGCGGGCGCGGCGGCGGGCCGGCGAGGACCGTGCCGTCAAGCGCGTAGGTGCCGTCGTGGCACTTGCACTTGAACCTGGCGACGTCCGGGTTCCAGGCGTACTGGCAGAGCGCATGCGTGCAGCGCGGGTCAAACGCGGTGATGCTGCCGTCGTTGCGCTTCACCAGCCAGGCGGAGCCCGGAACGGTGTCGCCCGAACGCGTGAGCGTGAATGGCACCTCGGTGGGGGTGCCGGGGACGAGCGTCGCCGGGTCCACCGCGAGCTTGACGGTCACCGGCGGGCCGGCACAGCCCTCAAGGAGCACGCCGAGGCCACCGCCGGCCGCGAGCGCGCCAACGCCCATGAGCAAGAGCATGCGGCGGCGAGGATC
>JANYAA010000370.1 GCA_025355255.1 Chloroflexota bacterium
GCCGTCTAGCGGGGCAGCCTTTCCGTTGTTCCGGGGTCCAACTCGCCCCCAAAGTAGCGCTCCAGCACCGTGCGGAACACCGGCTCCTGCGGAGACGCGAGGTGGAACAGCGTGACCGACGAGTGAAGCTTGCGCGCGTCCACGGCGCCGAATATGCCCGCCGCGGTCTTGCCGGAGATACCCACGACAATCCTGGCGCACTCCCGAAGGCGCGGACCCAAGACCGGATGGGCGAGGTATGCCCTCGCGTGCGCCAGCGACGCGATGGCGTATCGGCGGTTCATCTCTGACAAGCCAAGTCCTGCGACCTGCGGGAACACAAACCACATCCAGTGGCTGGTCTTGGCGCCCGCGCGCAGTTCTTGGATAACTTGCCCGTAGGTGCCCGCCTGTGCCGTGACGAAGCGCTCCAGATCGTCATCCATCCCTCAGCTCTCCTGTGGCAGCCGAGCTTGCGGTCCGTCGGCGGTGGGGCGGTACTCCAGGAGGCCCTCGGCCGCCATTGCGGTTACGGCTTCGCCGACGGCGTCGGCGTCATGCGACCCCATTGCCTCACCGTACGGCACCCAGTCACCGCTGGCCGCGTCCCGAGCGCGAGCGAGGATGCGGCCGCGAAGCCAGCGCGTGGTCGTCTCAAAGGCAAGCGCGGACTTGCGCTTGGCCGGGGCGTTGGCAGCAGGCCCTGGTGTCGGCCGCTCCCCTGCCGCATAGCGGCACCATCGGGCGGCTGGACAGGCGCCGCACAACGGCGTGCGCGCCTTGCACAGCGTGGCGCCGATGTCCATCAGCGCGTGCGTCCAGGCCGCGGCATCAGCGGGCACCACGGCGTCCGCGAGGGTCTGCATCTCAGCCGGCTTGTAGGCTTCTGACTCGCCAGCGGCGATCCGGCCAAGCACCCGCCGCACGTTGACGTCCACGGCGCCCACGCGCATGCCAAAGGCAATCGCCGCCAGCGCGCGCGCCGTATAGGGCCCAACGCCGGGCAGTTCCTCCAGGGCGACGACGTCTGCCGGGACCACGCCGCCATGCTCGGCGACGATCGTCTTCGCCGCGCGGTGCAACGCCAGCGCACGCCGGTTGTAGCCAAGCCCCGCCCAGGCCCGGAGCACGTCGGCCGTCGGCGCCTCGGCAAGCGCCCGCACAGTTGGCCAGCGCGCGATCCAGCGCTCCCACGCCTCGGCAGCGCGCTCGGCCTGCGTCTGCTGCGCCATCAGCTCGCTCACCAGCACGGCGTACGGGTCCGCGGTGCGGCGGAATGCCAGCCGGCGCCCGTTGGCGGCGTACCAGGCCAGCACCGCATCGCGGAGGGCAGAAGGAACAAGGTTACCGATACCCGTAGGCCCAGATGCCGTCACGCACCAAGCATATGAGCCAGCGCCGGACGTTGGCCGGCTAGTCCTCGCCAGCCAGGGTCGCCAGCCGTGTGCGGAGGTTGGGGCAGCAGCCTGCGGCGCAGATCTCCGGCCATGGGCCAAGCGGGCTGAGGGCCGCCCCCGGCGTCTCACGGATACGGTCCGCAACAAGATCGGCGATGCCGCGCACGAACGCAGGATGGGTACCCGGGGTCGCGACCCGTACCATCGCCAGACCCAACTGCTCGCACGTCTCGCGCGCCTCGTGGTCTAGGTCCCAGACAACCTCGACATGGTCGCTGACGAAGCCAATGGGCACGATCACCACAGCCCGGACGGCGGGGGCGAAGTCGCGCAGGGCGTGGTTGATATCCGGCTCCAGCCACGGCGTGTGCGGCGACCCGCTCCGCGACTGGTACACAAGCGACCAGGGAGGCACGCTGACGCCGCGCCGCTCTACATCGGCCACCACGCAGTCGATGGCGGCCATGTGCTGGGCGACATACGCGCCGCCCACGCCGAATTCGGCACGTCTCGCGGGCGGCCCGGATGTCTCGGCCATTGCGATCGGGATGGAGTGCGTCGTGAACAGCAGGGCTGTCTCGCCGCTGGGCCGCCTGGCGATCGCCGGATCCGCCAGAGCCGCTGCAAGCCCGTCCGCGAAGGCCTCGATGAAGCCCGGGTGGTCGAAGTAGTGGCGGACCTTGTCAACGGCAAGGACGTCCTTGAGGTTGGCTTCACCCACGGCACGGGCCAGATCCTCGCGGTACTGGCGGCAGCCCGAGTACGACGCATACGCGCTGGTCGCGATCGCCAGGACACGCTGGTGGCCGTCGGCGTGCATCCGTGCAAGCTCCGGCGCCAAGAACGGATCCCAGTTCCGATTGCCCCAGTAGACAGGGAGATCAATCGCGCGGTTGCCAAGTTCAACCCGGAGCGCAGCGAGCAGGTCCCGGCACTGCTCGTTGATGGGGCTGACCCCACCGAGTGCGAGGTAGTGGTGCGAAACCTCCTCGAGGCGCTCGCGCGGAATCCCACGACCGAGCGTCACGTTCTCGAGAAACGGCATGACGTCGTCGGGCTTCTCCGGGCCGCCAAACGAGACGAGCAAGAGCGCGTCATACGGCGCCATCAGCGCAGGATCTCAGCCAGTTCGCCCGCGCCGATCAGGCGGCCCGTGTGGAACGGGACTTCCTCGCGGACGTGGCGGCGCGCCTGGGTGGCGCGGAGGTCGCGCATCATGTCCACAAGGTCCTGGAGGTTGTCAGACTCGAGCGGGAGCAGCCATTCCCAGTCGCCGAGCGCAAACGACGCCACCGTGTTGGCCTGGACGTCCGGGAACGCGCGGCCGGCCATCCCGTGTTCGCGCAGCATCTCGCGCCGTTCGACCTCGGGCAGGATGTACCAGTCGTACGAGCGCACGAACGGGTAGACGCAGAGCCAGCCCTTGGGCGGCGCGCCGAGCATGAAGGACGGCACGTGGTCCCGGCTGAACTCGGCGGGACGGTGGGTGCCCATGGCAGACCAGGCCAGCGTGGTCAAGGCGCCCGCGGCGGTCCGGCGGAAGCCGCGCAGGGCCGCCTGCAGGGATTCTGCGCTAGGCCCGTGGAGCCAGAGCATCAGGTCAGATCCGGCGCGCATGCCTGAGGTGTCATAGATTCCGCGCAGCGTTACATCCCCTGCCGCGAGGTCGGCCGCCCACTCGGCGAAGTCCGCCTCAATCGTGGCTCCATCGGCAGCGGATGCACCGATCCGCGCAAACACGGCCCAGACCGTGTAGCGCACGGATGCGTTGAGGACGGCGAAGCGATCTGGCCCGAGATCAGGGGCGGGACGACTGGTCACAGGACGACTCCTTGAGCGGCTGGCTGCGAATTGCGAAGACGGCTCGGCACATGCGTCGCTCGAGCCGGACCGGCGGCAGGCCGTCCTACCATACGGGACCGAGGAGGTTGTGCATGACGATGCGTTTTGGGGCGGCGTTCTGGGTCCAGCGCACGGGCTGGCCGGAGTTGCGCGAGGCGGTGCTTGACGCGGAGGCTGCAAGCTTTGACGACGTCTGGATCGACGATCACCTGCTCTCCGACGAGGCGGACTGGCCTGACCCCAAACTGGAGGGCTGGACCACGCTGGCAGCCGTCGCCGAGGCGACAACCCGCGTTGGTCTGGGCCATATGGTCACGGCCAACACGCTGCGCAACCCGGGTCTCACGGCCAAGATGGCCACCACCGTCGACCACATCTCGGGCGGGCGGGCGATCCTGGGCATCGGCTCCGGCTGGTTTGAGCGCGAACACGAGGCATTCGGCTTTGACTTCGGCGCCGGCATTGGTGAGCGGCTGGACCGGCTTGGCGAGGCGCTGCCGCTGATCCGCAGACTGCTCGACAGCGAGGAGGTGACCCACGCGGGCCGCTTCTATCGCTTCGATCGGGCGGTGTGTGCGCCAGGACCAATCCAAGATCACCTGCCGATCCTCATCGGCGGCTCCGGACCCAGGAAGACAATCCCGATGGTCGCGCGCTGGGCGGACATGTGGAATCTGTACGGCTCGCCCGAGGTTGCGGCGGCTGCCGATCTCCTGCTGCGCGAGGCCTGCGCGGAGATTAGGCGCGATGAACGCGAAATCGAGCGGACGGTGAACCTCAACGTGGTGATCCGCGCCAGCCGGGCCGATGCCGAGCGCGACTGGCATGCGTGGGCCGCCGTTCACCGGCCGAAGTGCGGCGAGGACGACCGCGAGGTCTTCGGGTCGGTTGCGGAAGTTGCCGAGCGCCTCGACGCGTATCGCGCCGTGGGGTTTGCGCACCCGGTGTTCATCTTCCGGACGCCGTGGGACCACGAGACGATGGAGCGGCTGCCGGACTTGCGGGCGGCTCTCGGGTGAACTCGTCGGCCGGTCACGGCGCGGACGGCGACAGCCGGATGGTCGCCGACGGTGTCGTGCGGGCCAACGGCGGCGAGATCGTCTACCGCGGGCCGCTCCGCGTGGACGACGCGCGCTGGCCGGAGGAAGCCGCTCGACGACGGCGCGGCCTGCGGATCGGCGACGCGGCCGACCCCGACCCGAAGGGCTGGATCGCCCTGGTGTTCGCCGACGGCAGCGTCCGGTTGAGCCCGCGGGTGGCTCGCGACTGGTGGTTCACGGCCGGCAACGGCACGGGTTAGCGCGCCGGACCTGGGCGCGTTCGGGGCGAAGGTCACGCCGCGTCAGCCGTCGAGCCTGCGCCCAAGCGCTCGAGCATGCGCGCAGCGCCAGTCGCTGCCCCGGACACGCAGTCCGGCAGGCCGACACCGCGAAATGACGCCCCGATCACGGAGACGGCAGGCCAAGCGGCCATCGCCTGCTCCACTGCCGCAACGCGGCGGAGGTGACCCACGGTGTACCGGGGCATCGCCCGCTCGTACCGAGCGACCCGGACAAGTTCGGGCTCCCCGCTGATCCGCAGGGTCCGCTCGGCGTCGGCACGAGCGGCCGCAACAAGCGCCTCGTCCGGCAGCGACGTGGCGGCACCCTCGTCGCGCACAAACATGCGCAGCAGTGCGGCACCATCTGGCGCACGACCGGGCCACTTCTGGGAGGACCACGTGCAGGCGCCGATTGCGCCGCCCTCCGACGGCGGGACCAGATACCCGTGGCCAACCAAGTCGTGGCCCACGCGGTCCCGGCGATAGGCCAGCGTCACGAGGATCGACGTGCCGTGCGGGATGGTAGAGAGCGCCCGGGCAGCGTTGGCCTCCTCGGTCTCGATGAGCCCTGCCGCGACATTCGCAGGTGTGGCAATCACCACCGCGTCAAACACCGCGCGCGAGCCGTCAGCAAACGCCGAGCTCACGCCAGCCCCCGCCCGCGCAAGCGCCGTCACCGGCAGACCGGTGTGGATCTCGGCGCCGGCCGCCACGGCAGACGCAGCGATGGCCGCGGTCAGCGTGTCCATGCCGGCGCGGAGCGAGACGAAGACGCCGAGCGAGCGCTGACCTGCGGGTCGCCTGGCTGCCGACCGTCGCATCGCGCGTCCGTCCGCGAGCCCCGCCAGCAGGAGACTGCGGTGGTCGCGTTCAGCGGTGCGAAGCGCGGGAACCACCGCGTCAAGGCTGAGCTCGTCGATGGGCGTGCCGTAGACGCCGCCCACCAGCGGGCCGGCCAGGCGCTCCACGAGGGCGCCGCCGAGGCGCTCACGCAGGAACACACCCACAGCGATGTCGTCAGAGCCCAGCCGCCGAGGCATGACGATGTCGCGGGCCATCCAGACCTTCTCGGGCCAGGAAAACAGCCGCGTTGTGGCGAAGGGCAGCGCGCGTGTCGGCAGGACCAGGCCAAGCCCCTCGGGCATCGGGATCAGTCGGCCGCGGTGGCGAATGAACACGGCGCGCGGATCGCGCGTGCCGACGAGCTCATCGCCCAGACCCAGCTCGCGCGCCAGCAGCACGGCGGCTGGCCGCGTGGCGAGAAACGAGTCGGGGCCGTGCTCGATCGTGAACCCGTCAACGTGCTCGGTGCCCACCTTGCCGCCCACGCGCGGCCCGGCTTCGGCAAGCAGGACGGGCACGCCAGCGAGCGCGAGCGACCGCGCGGCGACGAGACCCGAGATCCCGCCGCCGATGACGAGGACTCCCATGACAGCGCTCAGGCCATCCCGTAGGCGGGCACTTCCCCGCTGGGGACGTACGGACAGAGCGGGTCTGACTCCAGCGGGTCCCCGGTCCAGGCGTAGGCCCTCGCGCGGGATCCGCCACAGACGCGCGAGAACTCGCACGCGCCGCACCGGCCCTTGAAGCCCTCGGGGTTGCGCAGCGCGCGCATCACCTCATGATCGCGGTACAGATCCACGATGGATGCTTCGCGGACGTTTCCCAGCGGGATCGGCAGGAAACCTGACGGGTTGACCATGCCGTCATGGCTGATGAACACGATGCCGTTGCCATCGCGGATGCCGAAGCCGCGGCCCACAGAGGTCCGCAGGATGGCCTCGGCGTCCATGCCGCCAGCCTGCATCAACTTGATCGCCTGCCGCCGGTAGTGCGTGGCCTCGGTCGTCTTGATCTGGAACGGCGAGGTGCGCGACAGGCCGAACAGCCAGGCATTCAGCCGCTCCGACTCTGCCGCCGTGACCTCCTTCAAGCCACTGCCGCGGCCGGTCGTGATGAGCATGAAGAGGCTCCAGCGCATGATGTCCATGCCCTCGAGCAGCTCGTAGATCGCTGGGAGGTCGCCGAGCGTCTCGTCCGTCACGAGCGTGTTGACTTGGATCGGCAGGCCGGCCTCTCTTGCCCAGCGTGCTGTCTGGAGCGTCTTCTCGAAGGTGCCCTCGACCATGCGGAAGCCGTCGTGGCGGGCCGCGTCAGAGCCGTCGAGAGAGAGCGAGATGTTCTGGATGCCCGCATCGCGCAGGCTCTCCATGATGTCCTTCGTCAGCAGCGGTGTCGCGGCGGGTGCCAGGGAGGCGCCGATGCCGCGCTCGGTTGCAGCCCGGACCAGCTCGTGGAGGTCCGGGCGGTTGAGCGGGTCGCCGCCGGTAAACACGACGTGAGGATAGGGACGGCCGAAACGGACAACCTCGTCGAGCAGGCGGTACCCCTCCTCGGTCGTCAGCTCAAGCGGGTTGCGCTCGGCCTGCGCGGTGGCCCGGCAGTGGCGGCAGGCGAGGCCGCAGGCCAGGGTGGTCTCCCAGTACACGAGCATCGGGGCGCGGTCGTAGACATAGCCCTCGGCTTGGACGGCACCGACGCCCG
The DNA here is from genome assembly GCA_025355255.1 of Chloroflexota bacterium. Lineage (GTDB taxonomy): Bacteria > Chloroflexota > Limnocylindria > Limnocylindrales > CSP1-4 > CAIXZV01. The sequence goes on from JANYAA010000370.1 coordinate 7,084, forward strand.
TGATGCCGCCGGGGTGGCCGCCGGGGTGGCCCGACGGGCTCGACGGGCGTCCAGCTGGCGTGGACCCGACTTCGATGGTCATGGGACGGCTCCTTGGGTCATGGCGGGTTGACCGGCTTCGAGCGCCGCGAGCGCGACGTCTGCCAGGCCTGAGATGAAGAGATGGTCTGTGTTCAGAGATCGGGCGCGCTCAAGCCGGACGCCGACGGCGCGAGCGACCGCCTGCGCTTCGATGTCGATGTCGTAGAGGACCTCGAGATGGTCCGCGACGAAGCCAACGGGGCGGATCACAACCTCAGTGACGCCCTCGGCCGACAACCGGCGAATCTCCTCAAGGATGTCGGGGCCGAGCCAGGGCTCACCGGTTCGTCCGGCGCTCTGGAATGAGAACGTGTAGCGCGCCAGCCCAAGCTCGCGGGCGACGAGCGCGGCGGTGGCCGCCAGCTCCTCAGGGTATGGGTCACCCTCGGCCACAACCCGAGCGGGCAGGCTGTGGGCGGTGAACATCACGAGGACCGCTGCCGGATCCTGGAAGCGGGCCAGCGCCTCCCGTGTAGTGGCGGCAAGTGCCTCGACAAACCGAGGCTGGTCGTGCCAGGACTCGACGAAGACCACGTTCGGCGGCGTGGCGCCAGTTGCCGCGATGACTGCCAGCGCGCCGTCGACCGCACGCCGGTAGCCTGCCGCGTTGGATGACTTCTGGGGCGCCATGGCGATGGCGACAAACCGCTCCACGCCATCCGACGCCATTCTCGCCACCACATTGGCGATCCGGGGCTCGATGTGGCGCATCGCGGCGTACACCGGCATCGGCGTCCCACGCTGCCTCAGGTCGGCCTCGACGGCATTTCGCTGTTCCTCCACGATCCGGCTCAGGGGCGAGCCACCACCGATGGCCCGGTAACGGCCAAGCAGCTCCTCAAGCAGGTGCGGCGGCGGCGGGCTGCCTCGTCGAATGTCGGTGTAGTACGCCTCAACCTGGTCAAGCCGGTCGGGGCTGCCGTAGGCCATCAGCAGGACGGCGTCGTGCGTCATCGGGCTGCCTCACTGGAGGGCCCGTGTGCGTGGACCAGGTCCACAAGCCGTGCGAGATGGTCCGGGTCAGTGGTGGGCAGCACGCCGTGACCAAGGTTGAACACATGGCCCGGACGATGGTTGTTCTGGGCGAGCACCCAGCGAGCCGCCTCCTCCGTAGCGTCCCAGGGCCCGAGGAGCAGCGTCGGGTCCAGATTGCCCTGCACTGCCCGATCCCCTACCAGCGCTCGCCCTTCGGACAGGGCGATGCGCCAGTCAAGCCCAATGGCGTCGCCGCCGGCCGAGGCCTGCTGAGCCAGAATGCCGGAGGTGCCCACGCCAAAGTGGATGGACGGGACGCCCAGCGTCGCGATCCCGTCAAACAGCGTGCGCATGTGCGCCCACAGACGGCGCTCGTAGTCAAGCGGGCTCAGACCGCCCACCCACGAGTCAAAGATCTGGATGGCCTCAACACCGGCCGCGACCTGCGCCCCGAGATATGCGATCGTCATCGCCACAAGGCGGTCCAGCAGGAGGCGCCAGGTCTCAGGCTCCGCGTGCATGAGGCGCTTCGTGTGCAGGAAGTCGCGTGACGGACCGCCCTCCACGAGGTAGCAGGCGAGCGTGAACGGGGCGCCCGCGAAGCCGATCAGCGGCACAGGGGACTCGCTCCGGATGATCGAGATGGCCTCGAGCAGCGGTGCAACTGAGGTCACCGCATCAAAGACGTGCAGCGCCTCCACATCCGCCATGGTCCGGATTGGCCGCTCGATGACCGGGCCACGACCCTCGACGATGTCGAAGGCCACCCCGATCCCCGCCAGCGGCGTTGTGATGTCCGCAAACAGGATGGCTGCGTCCACACCCAGACGGCGGACCGGCTGGAGCGTGACCTCCGCGCAGAGCGCGGCGTCGCGGGTGATCTCAAGCAGGGTGGCGTGCTCGCGGATGCGCCGGTACTCCGGCAGGGCGCGGCCGGCCTGGCGCATGAACCAGACCGGCGTGGCGTCAACGGGAAGACCGCGGAGCGTGCGCAGGAACCGGGCGTCCGGGCGAGGTGCCGGCAGCGGCTTCATGGCAGCGTCGTCAAGGGGCAGGCCGTTCATGACGCGAACGCCTTGCTGGCCGCTGCGAGCGTCTCCTCGAGCTCGGCTTGCCCGTGGGCCGCGGAGATGAACCAGGCCTCAAACTGCGACGGCGCCAAGAGCACGCCCTGGTCGAGCATCGAGCCGAAGAACCGAGCGTAGGCCTGACGGTCGGACGCCAGCGCCTCGGCGCCGTCTCGGGGCGCACCGGCACGGAAGAAGACGGTGAGCAGCGAGCCGACGCGGGCGATCCCCACCTCGCGCCCGGCCAGCACGGCAACGTCGCGCAACCCGGCTTCAAGCGCAGCGCCGGTCCGCTCAAGACCCTCGTACACTTGCGGGGTCAGGAGGTCCAGCGTTACGCAGCCCGCGGCCATCGCCAACGGGTGGCCGGAGAGCGTTCCCGCCTGGTAGACGGGACCCTCGGGCGCAATTCGGGCCATCAGGTCCGCCCGGCCGCCGTAGGCGCCGATAGGCATGCCGCCGCCGACGATCTTGCCCAACGTGGTGAGGTCTGGCGTGATCTCGTAGCGCGCCTGGGCGCCGCCCTTTGCGAGCCGGAACCCTGTGATCACCTCGTCAAAGATCAGGATGGTGCCGCTGGCCGCCGTGAGTTCGCGTAGGAGGTCAAGGTAGCCCGCCACCGGCGGGACCACACCGACGTTGGCGATCACCGGCTCCAGGATGAGCGCAGCCAGACGGCCTGGATGGGCGGCGAAGACGGCGCGCGCGGCTTCGGGATCGTTGAACGGGATCACGATGGTGTCGCGCGCGGCTCCCGCGGTAACGCCCGCGGAGCCGGGCATGGCCAGCGTGGCCAGACCCGAGCCCGCTTCCACCAACAGGCTGTCGCCGTGCCCGTGGTAGGCGCCGGCGAACTTCACCACGAGGTCGCGGCCCGTTGCGCCGCGGGCAAGACGGATGGCGCTCATCACGGCCTCGGTGCCCGACGAGACGAAGCGCATCCGCTCCATCGACGGCATCGCGGCGCGGACGCGCTCGCCCAGCTCCACCTCGCGGGGACCCGTGGCCCCCAGGGCAAACCCGTCAAGCGCGGCGGCCCTGACGGCCTCGATGACCTCGGGCCGGGCGTGGCCAAGGATTGCCGGCCCCCACGAGCCGATGTAGTCCAGATACCAACGGCCGTCAGCGTCGCGAACGCGCGCACCACTGCCGGCGTCCAGCACGAGCGGCGGACGGCCAACGGAGCGGAAGGCGCGAACCGGGCTGTTCACGCCGCCCGGGAAGAGCCCGAGCGCTCGCTCACGGAGATCGTCCTGGCGTCCAACGGCAACGGTCACAGCCATCAGCGTGCCTCCCGCGACCAGGTCGCCAGATCGGCGGCCGCATAGGTGATGACGAAGTCCGCACCAGCCCGCAGGATCGAGGTGGTGGCCTCGGTCAGGGCGCGCCGACGATCAAGCCAGCCTCGCTGGGCTGCCGCCTCGATGGCCGCGAACTCGCCGCTCACCTGATAGGCGCCGATGGGAACATCGAAGGCGGCACGAGCGGTTGCCAGAATGTCGAGCGATGGCATCGCGGGCTTCACCAAGAGCATGTCGGCGCCTTCAGCGATATCCACCTCCATCTCGCGCATCGCCTCGCGGCCGTTGGCCGGGTCCATCTGGTAGCCCCGCCGGTCGCCGAACGCCGGTGTTGAGCCAGCCGCCTCGCGAAATGGACCGTAGAAGGCCGAGGCGGTCTTCGCGGCGTACGCCAGGATCGGCGTGTCCTGGGCGCCCGCCTCGTCTAGGCCGCGGCGGATTGCGGCTACCTGGCCGTCCATCATGGCGCTTGGAGCGACGATGTCAGCGCCTGCGGTCGCCTGTGAGGCAGCGGTCCGGGCAAGCAGCTCGATCGTGGCGTCGTTGTCCACGCGGCCATCGCCGAGAAGCGGACCGCAGTGGCCGTGATCGGTGTACTCGCACAGGCACGTGTCGGCGATCAGCACAAGGTCGAGATCGGCATCTCGCATGCGCCGCAGCGTCTCCTGCACGATGCCGCCGTCAATCCAGCCGCCCGTGCCCGTAGCGTCCTTGTCCGCCGGGAGGCCAAAGAGGATCACGCCGCCGATGCCAAGCGCGGCCAACGCGCGGGCGTCTTTGAGCGCCTCATCGGGTGTCACACGCTCCACGCCCGGCATGGAGCCAACCGGCTCGCGACGGCCAGTCCCAGGAAACACGAACATCGGCGCGACAAGCTGGCGCGCGTGGATGCGGGTCTCGCGAACAAGGGCCCTGAGCGCCTCGGTTCGGCGGGTCCGGCGCAGGCGGTGGGCGGGATCTGGCGTCCAGCCTTCGCCAGCAGCCCGGCTGGCCTGGACAAGAGCGTTGAGCGGACTCATTCGGCAACTCCAGCGGTGGTCGTGTCCTGGACGGGTTTGGCGGGGAGCGGCTGCGGACCATCCGGCGCGAGGCCAAAGCACTTGGCCGTGTATTCGGCGAGCGCGGCGGCCCCTGGGGCAGGCGCCACCAACACACGCGCATAGCCAAGGCGTCGCGCTTCGGCGGCAGTTGTCCCGCCTGCCGCAATGACCGGGACGTGGCGCAGCCGCACGGCAATTGCATCGCTCGCCGCAAGCGCCAGCAGGCCACGGGCAATCGACCCGCTCGTCAAGATGAGCGCGTCCAGAGGGCCGTCGTCCAGCGCGTCGGCGAGAACCGCGCGTGACTGTTCGGGCGCCTCACGCGTTGTGTAGGCGGCCACGTCGACCACACGCGCGCCGCGCTCCGCAAGCGCGATTGGCGCAGCTCCTTCTGCAATGTCACCCTGGGCGACCAGGACGCGATCGCCTGTCACGATGGGAAGCTCCGCGCCCAGGGTTGCGCCGTCTGGAACGGTCGGCACAAAGACCGGTCCGAGCCCGGCGTCAAGCAGCAGCGCGGCGGTCGCGTCGCCCACGGCGGCCAAGCGGAACCGGGCGAGCGCCAACCCTATGCGCGCCGCGGCCGCCAG